>CAMDMH010000141.1 GCA_945901835.1 Devosia equisanguinis
TTCAGCGGATCGAACAACTGGGCGCTGAGGGCGACCATCGTGCCGGTCGTGCTGCTGGCGGCCTATGTCGGGCGCGGGGTTACCGTTGGGCGCGGTGCAGGCCCGACTGCACGGTTCGATCCGGCGGTGATCTCGAAGGCCGGGATGGCGGCGTTGTGCCTCGCCGGCGTGGCGCACCTCAACGAAGTCGCGCTGTTGGTAGGTGCGAGCACCCGATCACCGGCGTTCGCTGCGGAAACTGCGACATGCAAGGCTGACATCATGGCCTACAACAAGCGCGGCGGAGCGCCCGGCAGCATCGAGGCCAGCCTCGCGGGATGCCGAAGCAATCTCAGCGCCTATCACGTCGAACGGCCGTTTTCGAAAGCTGTGATATCGCCCGAGGACAGGAAACTGATGGGACGGGGCTTCGGTTTTCTCGGTGGCGGCGGTAATCCATCGCCGAAGTGAGACTTGTCCGGCAGAGCGATCCCCATTAGACGCCGTTTCACAACATCGACCGATCCGGAGTGCGCCATGAACCTCGACAAGCTGAAGCCGATTTCGAGCGCCGACGTCAAAGGCAAGCGCGTGATCGTGCGGGCCGACCTCAACGTGCCGGTAAAGGATGGCAAGGTCTCCGATGCAACCCGGCTGACGCGCGTCATCCCCGGCCTCAAGGATCTCGCTGCGCGCGGGGCGAAGGTGATCGTGCTCTCCCACTTCGGTCGTCCCAAGGAGCGCAATACGAAGGACAGCCTGAAGCCGGTGGCCGAAACCCTGGCGAGCCTCGCGGGCATGCCGATCGCCTTCGCGGACGATTGCGTCGGCGACGTCGCGGTCAACGCCATTGCGGCGCTGCCCTTCGGCGGCATCATCGTGCTGGAGAACACGCGCTTCCATACCGGCGAGGAGGTCAACCGGCCCCGGCTCGTCGAAGCGATGGCCGCGCTGGGCGACATCTACGTCAACGATGCGTTCTCGGCGGCACATCGCGCGCATGCATCGACGGAGGGCATAGCTCACCTCTTGCCGTCCTATGCCGGGCCTTTGATGATGGAAGAGATCAACGCGTTGAAGTCGTCGGTGGAGGCGCCTCAGCGGCCGACCGCGGCCGTCGTCGGCGGCGCCAAGGTCTCGACCAAGATCCCCGTGCTGACCAATCTCGTCGCGAAGGTCGACAAGCTGATCATCGGCGGCGGCATGGCCAATACGTTCCTGCAGGCGCAGGGCGTGAAGGTGGGCAAGTCGCTCGCCGAGCCCGATTTCCACAAAACGGCGCTGGAAATCATGGCGAAGGCGAAGGAGCGCGGCTGCGAGATCGTGCTGCCGGTCGACATCGTCGTGGCGCGTGAGTTCAAGGCGGGGGCCGCGTCGAGCGTGCATGCGGTGGGTGATTGCCCCGACGACGCGATGATTCTCGACTTCGGGCCGAAGACCGTCGCTCACATCGCTGCCGTCATCGAGACGTGCCGCACGGTGTTGTGGAACGGTCCGCTCGGCGCGTTCGAGATTGCGCCGTTCGGCGAGGCGACCTTCGCGCTCGCCAGGCAGGTCGCGGCGCTGAGCAAGGCGGGCAAGCTCGTGTCGGTGGCTGGCGGCGGCGATACGGTCGCTGCATTGAATGTCGCAGGTGTCGCCGACGATTTCACCTACGTGTCGTCGGCTGGCGGCGCGTTCCTCGAATGGCTCGAGGGGCGAGAGCTGCCGGGTGTGGCGGCGCTGGCGCGCTGACAGCTCCCCGCTCTATTGCCACCATTCCTTTTTCTGCACCTCGCGATTGCCGCTGCGGCGTCGTCTGTCGCTGCTCTGGCGGGCGGAGGTGGGCTGTTCGAAGAACCAGAAGCCGCCGCCGCCTCCCCAATTGCCGGCGCTTGCCATGGGAGTGCTTGCCATGGGAGCGGGTGGGGCGACCGTCGGCTTGCGCGTTACGAAGCCGCCCTGAGGTTGATTGCTCAGCACGGCGACGAACTCCGTGCGGTAGTTGGTTTCCCGGCTCAGAGGCTCGTCCGAGACGATGATCGAGGCGAGGGGCATTGCGGTCGGCGCGATGCGATCGAGCACATCCTGTGGGATGGCGATGCGGTCGAGCGCGGCTTTGGCGTCGTCCCCGCCGTCTATGGTGACGGCCGTCCAGCGGAGGCCGCCGTCGCCGCGCGCTACCGCCGTATAGACGTGGGTCCCGATCGGCCTGTCCGGGTTGCGGATCGTGATCGGCGCCTCGATGGACGAGTCGAACACCTCGCCCCCATCCGGCCAGGGCTTTTGCGTATTCCGCCGCACGTAGAGTTTCTGCGAGGCTCGGCTGATGTAGATGGACACCGGCTGCAGCGCGAGTTTCGCCTCTTTCGCAGCTTTGGCGGTTTCGGCCTTTCTGCTCGCAGCAGTCTTGGCCGCGGCCGCTGCCTTGGCCGCATCATCGAGCCGTGCTGTCGCGTCTGCTTTGGCGGATTCCAGTCGCGTACGCGCTTCAGTCGCCTTGGCCTCGGCCCTCAACCTCGTCTCTTCCGCACGGGCCCTGGCTTGGTCGGTGCTTGCAGCAGCAAGCGCCCTGAGGGCAGATTTCAGCTCGGTGTCGGCTCGGACCTCAAGGCTTTGCAGCCGACGAAGCGATGCCTTCAGCGAGGCCGTGTCCCTCGCCGCTTTCGCGGCGGCCTTCCGCGCCTCGTCCTCCGTCCGCACGGCATCTGCTGCTTCGCGTTCGAGCGTCTCCGCACGCGCTGGAGCCGCAGCAACAGCCGCTGCATTCGCGACGAGCAGTGCGGGATGGGAGAACTCGACCGGTGCTGCATCGTTTGGCGCGACGATCACCCGCATCCCGATCCGCGTCCTATCGAACAGCTTTTCGGCGAAGCCGTAAGGCATTCGCACGCAGCCTTTCGAGGCGGCATAACCGGGCAAGGGGCCGCCGTGCAGTGCGATGCCGTTCCAGGTAAGGCGCTGCATGTGCGGCATCCAGGCATCGTCATAGAGATTGGAGCGGTGGTCGGCGTTCTTCTGGACGATGGCGAATACTCCAGCAGGCGTCTCGCGGCCTCTCGTGCCGCTCGATATCGGCGCGCGATGGGTCCAGCCGTCAGCGTCGTAGAATGTGATCTGCTGCGACTTGATCGAGACGATCGCCATGATCGGCTCGCCCGCATCACGCTGGGCCGTCGCTTCGACGGGGCGCGTCTGTCGCGTCTGCGCGTTGCCGCTCATGGCCGACAGTGCAGCCATCGCCCCGAGCGCGAATGCGGAAATGAGACTGCGGCGACGAGAAATCCAGTGGCCCGATGAATTTCCACTAGCCATGCCATGCCCCCAGAATCTCATCCTGTTCATACTGCGATATCGGACCGGTGGCCAGCCTTGCCCGACAACCCGATCAGCGGGCGCGGCGGAACAACGGTCTCCACTCTCGCGCCTGCGCTGCATCTGCTGTAGACAGCGCTCCCGAGCCGCAGGAGATACTTCAGCCTATGCCATCACGTCAGACCCAACTTCAGCCGTTCTTCCCCCGCGCCGTCGTTTTCGATCTCGATGGAACGCTGATCGACAGTTCGGGTGACATCGCTGATGTGCTCAACGAGTGTCTGGGCGAAGAGGGCATCGCTGCTTTCGAGGAGCCGGCCGTGGTGACGATGATCGGCGGTGGGGCGAAGGTGCTGGTGGAGCGTGCGCTCGACCGGCTCGGGCGGGCGCATGATGTGGCGCTGCTGGACCGGGTGTTCGACAAGTTCGCCGCGCGCTACGAAGCGATGGGAGCGGGGCGCAGCAAGACGTTTCCGGGGGCGCTGGAGGTTCTCGAGCGCCTGTCGCGCGAAGGCGTCGGCCTTGCGATCTGCACCAACAAGCCGGAGCACATCACGCGGCGTGTGCTGGATCAGCTCGACCTCACTCGCTGGTTCGGCGCAGTGATCGGCGAGAGCCCGCGTCTGCCGCGCAAGCCCGCGCCAGACATGCTGCTGGCCGCGCTCGCTGGCCTCGGCGCCGAGCGCCGCGAGGCTGTGATGATCGGTGACAGTGCGGCGGATATCGGCACGGCGAAGGCCGCCGGCGTGAAGTCGATCGCGGTGACGTTCGGCTATACGACAATCCCGCCGCGGGAACTCGGCGCCGATGCGGTGATCGAGCATTTTTCGGAGCTGCATGCGGCGTTGGCGGGGCTGGCGTAGGGCGGGCAGGCATTCGCGTTGCCCGCCATTCGCGGCGCCAGGTTGCGCGTCGATGTGATTACCTGCCCTACGCGATGGTGTACGGAAAACACCTCTGCAGGGACAAGGATCGGAGATCGTGGTGGCACAGCAGTTCAGCGTCGAGGCGTGGCAGAGGAATGCGGGGGTCTACGCAAAGATCCTCGCGATGCCGTTCAACACGGATCTCGCGGCGGGGACACTGCGCGAGGATCGCTTCCGGCATTACATGATCCAGGACGCGCATTATCTGGAAGGTTTCGCGCGGGCGTTGTCGCTGGCGTCGGCGAAGGGACGCGATGCCGATCACGTGGTGCATTTCGCAGGGGCGGCGCAGACCGCCATCATCGTCGAGCGATCGCTGCATGCCGATTACTTCGTGAAGTTCGGCGTGACGCCCGACGATTTCGCGGCGGCGCGGCCATCGCCGGTGTGCGACCACTATGTGAGCTGGCTGTTGCGTGTGGCAGCGCTGGAGCCGTTCGAGGTGGTGCTCGCGTCACTGCTGCCGTGCTTCTGGATCTACCGCGAGGTCGGCAAGGATATTCTCGGGCGGGCGGTGAAGCCGAATGCCTATCAGGCGTGGATCGACACGTATGCGGGAGTAGAGTTCGACGAGGCCGTCGATGCGGTGATCAAGGTCGTGGACGAGGTTGCGCAAGACGCGTCGCCGCGCACGCGCGATGCGATGCACGCCGCATTCTCGCGGGCCGTTCAGCACGAGTGGATGTTCTGGGACAGCGCCTACCGGCTGGGGGATTGGCCGGTTTGATGACGGGTGTAAACGCGGTCGTCGTTTTACACCCCACCCCCGCCCCCTCCCCATCGAGGGGAGGGGGGAAGAAGGTGCGGTGTCATGATTGCAAATGACCGCGCAAAGTCGAGCTTTCGTATTCCTTGCGGAACAGGCCGCGGCGCTGGAGTTCGGGGACGACGGTGTCGACGAACACGTCGAAGGATTGCGGGAAGTAGGGCGGCAGGATCATGAACCCATCGGCGGTACCGGCGGTGAACCATTCCTCCAGCGTGTCGGCGATCTTCGCGGGCGTGCCGCTGACGACCCAATGGCCGCGCGCGGCGGCCGTGAGGTTATAGAGGTCGCGCAGGGTGAGCTTGTCGCGGCGGGCCTTGGCGAGCAGCGTTTGCGAGAATGTCTGGCTCTTGTCGGTCAGGGGGAAATCGGGGATCGGGCCGTCGAGGGGATAGCCGGATATGTCGTGGCCGATGCGGTTCGCCACGAGGGCCATTGTGCTCGCGTCCGACAGATAGCCTTGCAGCCGGTCGAGTTGGTCCTTGGCCTCGGCGTCGGTCCGGCCGATGATCGGCATGATGCCGGGCATCAGCGCGAGGTCGGAGGGCTTGCGGTCGAACTTGGCTGTGCGGGCCTTCAATCCGTCATAGGCAGCTTTCGCGCCGACCATGTCGCCGTTGACGACGGCGAACACGATGTCGGCTGTGCGGGCGGAAAGTTCCTGTCCCGGCACGGAACCGCCGGCCTGGATGACGAGCGGATTGCCGAACGGGGGACGCTCGATATTGAGCGGGCCGCGCACGGAGAAGTGCGGTCCCTTGTGGTCGAGTGTGTGGACCTTGGCTGGATCGACGAACTGCCCGGTCTTGCGGTCGCGCACGGTGGCGCCTTCGTCCCAGGTGTTCCAGAGGCCCTGGACGATGTCGACGAACTCGGTCGCGATCTCGTAGCGCTTGTCGTGGGTGTAGTGCACGTCGCGGCTGAAGTTTAGCGCGGCGTGGTCGGCGGTCGAGGTCACGACGTTCCAGGCGATGCGGCCTTGGCTCAGGTGGTTGAGGCTCTGGAACATGCGGGCGACGTTGTAGGGTTCGGCGAAGCTCGTGGAGACAGTGGCGCCGATGCCGATGTGGCGCGTGGCAACGCTGAGGGCGGCGGCGAGCGTCATCGGCTCGAAGCGCGTGATGAACGAGGGATGGTCGGTGAGGGACGGCGCGAGGCTGTCCGAAATGAAGAACAGATCGAAGAGGCCGCGTTCGGCTATCCTGATGCCGGCCTCGGCGATGGGCCAGCTACAGTGGCTGTCGAAGGCGCCGTCCATGCGCCAGCCGGCGGAATGATTGCCGGTACCGAGCCAGAACACCCCCAGGTGCATGCGGCGCTTGCGTTTAGGCATCCCGGTTCCTCCGTCGCGTCCGCGCGCGTGTTCATTTCGCCGGTCGTTGGCGGAGACTAACATCAATCTCTTGGGCTCCAAGCCCGTCCAGGGAATGACGGCATTGCGCAAATGCGCCGGCTCAAATCGAAGTCGCTGATTACGACCTCACGGCGAGGTGACGCAGGGTTGATGCGGGGGCAGGGGACGCCATGTTATGGAGGCGGACAATTGATGCTTCCGGATCTGAGGGGAGATTCGGATGGCGAAGCTGCGGGACACGTCGAGGTTCATGCTCTCCGAGATCTACATTTCGATCGGCGTTCTGCTGGCGGGCATGGCGAGCTTCCTGTCGCCGTGCGTGTTGCCACTCGTGCCGCCGTATCTGGGCTATCTCGGGGGCACCACGGTTGCGCGGATGGGCGAGGGCGGATCGTTGTCGCCGGCCCAGCACCGGCGGATCGTGGTCGGATCGGTGTGTTTCGTGCTGGGGTTCACGACGGTGTTCGTCGGGCTCGGTGCGGGGGCCTCGGTGTTCGGGCAGCTGATCCAGGCGTGGAAGAACCCGCTATCGATCGCGGCGGGGCTGGTGATCGTCGTCTTCGGGCTGCACTTCCTCGGGCTTGTTCGCATTCCGATGCTCTACCAGGAGGCGCGCTATCACGCTGACATGGAGGGCGTGAGCCTGATCGGGGCCTACGTGATCGGGCTCGCGTTCGCGTTCGGGTGGACGCCGTGCGTCGGGCCGATCCTGGCGACGGTGCTGGCGGTGGCGGCCAACGAGGCGAGCCTGTCGGCGGGCGTGCGGCTCCTCTTCATCTACTCGCTGGGTCTCGGCATTCCCTTCATTCTGGCGGCCGTGGCGATCAGGCCGTTCATGCGTTTCATGCAGCGGTTCCGCCGGCATATGGATGTGGTGGAGCGCGGCATGGGCGTGATGCTGCTGCTCGCGGGCCTGCTGATCCTGGCGGGGCCGGTTCACGACATGCTGCGGGAGGCGATGCCGGGGCTGTTGTCCAAGGCGGGTTGGATCGGTGGGCCGTTGGCATTGACAGGCGTGGTGCTGGCGCTGGGCATGGGTGGCTGGATCGTCGGGCGTCTCGGCGGCATGGCGCACGATGCACGGCGCGACAGGATGATGATCGGCGCGGGCGTCGTTGTGATGGCGCTGGGGCTTTTCATCGGCGGCGGCTC
>CAMDMH010000142.1 GCA_945901835.1 Devosia equisanguinis
GCGCGATTGATGATCTACACGGCCCGGCGCATCTCCGGCCCAGAACTCCATCGCATGCGGGTCGTATCCGCCTGCGTCCCCGCCGAAGCCCTGCTCGAGACTGCCATCAAGATTGCGCACGATATCGCCGCCAAGAGCCCACTTGCCGTGCGAACGGCAAAGCGATCCTTCAGCCTGACCGAGAACATGCCGATGCGAGACGGCTATCGTTACGAGCAGTCCCAAACCGTGGCGCTCGCTTCGAGCGACGAGACGAAGGAAGCGCAACGGGCATTCGCGGAAAAGCGAAAGCCGGTTTTCAAGGACGATTGAGGTCCAGCGGGAGTGACGGCGCGTGGTGCTTGCCACCCCTGTGCATCGAACGGGCGGCGCTTTGACCAACCAAGATTGCTTGTGGCGGATCACTTTGAGATCGAAAGGCGCCCTATGAACGTCGCTCATTCCCAGCAGCGGACCCACGATGAAATCGAGGCGGCTGCCCAGCAACTGCAGGATCTGTGGGGCCGCCTCGCGAGTACCCATACGATGATTGGTGGCGGATGCTCGTGTGGCGTTGGCGGTGTTGCGGTTGTGCTAGGCGACTTTGAGCAGGACATCGTCGACTACGTCCAGGCCGAGGCCGAACGGAACCGGCGAACCGATGTTCTGGCCCTCCTCGACTCCGCCGCTCGCGAAGGGGAGCGCTGGAGCATATCGAGGTTGCTCTCGCGCTTCGCCGGGAGAGACGCGACTTTCGATGCCTGTCCGGCCCAATTCATCCTTGAACGCCTGACGGGCACCTTGCGCTCGTTCGACAAGCTCCACGGCGGAAGGTGAAGCCGGCCGAGCGTGCCGCTTCACCTGATCGACACGAGAATGAGAAATAGCCATGAGCAGCAAGATCGAAACGCACAGCGAGATCCGCGAGGCCGTGCGCGCACTGTGCGCGGAGTTTCCCGCGGAGTACCACCGCGACATCGACGCGGCGCGGGGCTATCCCGAAGCATTCGTCGATGCGTTGACTAAAGCGGGATGGATGGCCGCCCTCATCCCGGAGGAGTATGGCGGCTCGGGCCTCGGGCTCACCGAAGCGTCCGTCATCATGGAGGAGATCAACCGCTCGGGGGGGAATTCCGGCGCATGCCACGGTCAGATGTATAATATGGGCACACTGCTCCGGCACGGTTCGGATGCGCAGAAGAAGCGCTATCTGCCCGCCATAGCGACCGGCGAGTTGCGGCTTCAGTCGATGGGCGTCACCGAGCCGTCGACCGGCACGGACACGACGAAGATCAAGACGACCGCAGTGAAGAAGGGCGACCGCTACGTTATAAACGGCCAGAAGGTTTGGATCAGCCGCGTCCAGCACTCGGACCTGATGATCCTTCTGGCGCGCACCACGCCGCTCGAGAAAGTGAAAAAGAAAACCGAAGGTATGTCGATCTTCATCGTCGACCTGCGTTCCGCGATCGGCAATGGCATGACCGTCCGCCTGATCCAGAACATGGTCAACCACGAGACCAACGAGTTGTTCTTCGACAACCTCGAAATCCCCGCGGAAAACCTGATCGGCGAGGAGGGGAAGGGCTTCCGTTACATCCTCGACGGTCTCAATGCCGAGCGCACTCTCATTGCCGCTGAATGCATCGGCGATGGCTATTGGTTCATCGACAAGGTCACAGCCTATGCTAAGGAGCGCGTAGTGTTCGGCCGGCCCATCGGCCAGAACCAGGGCGTGCAGTTTCCGATCGCCGAGAGCTACATCGAGATCGAGGCCGCGAATCTCATGCGCTATGAAGCATGCCGGCTTTACGACGCGCACCAACCTTGCGGCGCGCAAGCCAACATGGCGAAGTATCTCGCGGCGAAAGCGTCTTGGGAGGCGGCCAACGCCTGCATCCAGTTCCACGGCGGCTTCGGCTTCGCGTGCGAATACGACGTCGAGCGCAAGTTCCGCGAGACGCGCCTCTATCAGGTCGCGCCGATTTCCACGAACCTGATCCTGTCCTACGTCGCCGAACATGTGCTCGGCCTGCCGAGGTCGTTCTGATGGCGGTGCCTCCGTACTTGGTCGGTCCGGGGCAAACCTCGACGCTACGTCCCCTCGATGGCATCACCGTTCTCACCTTGGAGCACGCGATCGCAGCACCTTTCGCGACGCGACAACTCGCCGATCTCGGCGCGCGGGTGATCAAGATCGAGCGGCCGGGCGTCGGCGATTTCGCCCGAGGCTATGATGACCGCGTCAATGGTCTTTCATCGCATTTCGTTTGTACCAACCGCTCCAAGGAGAGCCTCGCGCTCGATGCGAAGCACGCTTCGGCTGACGCGATCCTGCGCAAACTGGTGGCGAAGTCCGACGTGCTCGTCCAGAACCTCGCGCCCGGCGCTGCGGCGCGCCTTAGTCTCTCGTACGACGCGCTGAAGGATGAGCACCCGCGCCTGATCGTGTGCAACATCTCAGGCTATGGCGAGGACGGTCCCGACCGCGACCGCAAGGCCTACGACCTGCTGATCCAGAGCGAGGCCGGATTTCTTTCTGTCACGGGCACACCAGACAAGCCGAGTAAAGTCGGTTGTTCGATCGCCGACATCTCGGCTGGCATGTACGCCTATTCGAGCATTCTGGCAGCGCTCATCCAGCGCGGAAATACCGGCAAGGGCTGCTCGATCGACATCTCGATGCTGGAGACCATGGCAGAGTGGATGGGCTATCCGCTCTACTACGCCTACGGCGGCGCCCCGCCCCCCGTTCGCGCCGGCGCTTCGCATGCCACCATCTATCCCTACGGTCCGTTTCCCGCCGCTGACGGAAAGTACATGATGCTCGGTCTCCAGAACGAGCGGGAGTGGCACGTCTTCTGCGAGCAGGTGCTCGAACAACCGCAGCTCGCTGGTGACGTCCGCTTCAACAGCAACGCTGCGCGCAATGTGAACCGTGATGCCCTGCACGCGAAGATCATCGCTTCCTTTGCGCCGTTCTCGACCGACCAGGTGATCGCAAAGCTCGACGCTGCGGGGATTGCGAACGCGCGCATGAACGACATGCAAGGCCTGTGGGATCATGCGCAGCTTCGAGCACGCGACCGGTGGCGTCAGGTCGAGACATCGGCCGGCGCAATCCCCGCGCTGCTGCCGCCCGGCCGCGTGTCCGAGTGGGAGCATCGCATGGACCCCATTCCCGCCCTGGGAGAGCACACCCGATCTATTCTCGCCGAACTCGGCTACAACAACAATGAGATCGACCAGTTGCGGGCGACAGGCGCGATATGACGGCAAAGCCGACGGTCAGATCGGTTCGTGGCCGAGTGCCGCTCGGAACCGGTTCTTGACATACACGCCGTCTCGCGGTGGCAGAACCCGCGGATGGTTCTCGGCCTTGATCTTGATGGTCGCGAAATTGACGCCATCGCGCGTCGACACGCGTTGCCGCAGATCCTCGACGCCGTCCATGTCCCGGATTTCGGCCGTCCACGAAAAGCCGCAGGTGCGAGCGACTTGATCGAGGGGAACGCCTCGGCCGGGGTGGCTCGGCTGCATGCCTGTCTCGCCGAAGTGGCCGTTGTCGAGTACGGCGATGGTCAAGTTCACCGGCTTGCGCAGCGCGATCGTGGCCAGGGAGCCGAACCCCATCAGCATCTCGCCGTCGCCGGTCAACACGAGAACGGAACGCTTCGGCTGGGCCGTCGCAAGACCGAGACCGACCGTGGCTGCGCTGCCCATCGCGCCCCACAGGTAGTAGTTGTTGTCGTGATCGCCCGCGGCCATCACGTCGGAGGCGGGGGAGCCGAGCCCCGTCACTACCAGCAGCTCTTTGCGGCCGGCGAGCAGATGAGCCACGACCGCGCGCCGGTCTAGAGATCCTGCTCCCGATAAGCCCGCCCCGATTACTTGACCCATTGCTTTTCCCCGATCAATTGCTGCCCCAGTAGCACGGCACAGGCAGAGTCCCCGTTGAACGCCATCGATGCCGCGCCATGCAGCAGCCGAGCGACGTCCTCCGGCGCGTCGGCCCGCCACGTCATGACGCCCATCAGCTTCAACGCCTGCTCGGTCGCTTGTCCCATCGGGTTCTGCCAGGGATTGAATTCGGCCCAGTCGCCGCGCATCGTCACTACCATCAGCAGCGGGAACCGCGTGCAGGCCTGTAGCGACAGCGTGTTGATGCAATTGCCGACGCCGCTCGACTGCATCAGGAGCGCGCCGCGCTCGCCGCCAAGCCAAGCTCCAGCGAGATATCCGATGCCTTCCTCCTCGGTCGTTAGCACCACCGCATTGATCTCGTTGTCCGCCTCGGCAAGCCGGATCGCGGTCGAGTGCCCGGCGTCGGGGACATAGACGACGTGCTTCACGCCTGCTTCCTTCAGGACGCGGAAGACATCAGTCTGCCAGTCGACAGTTGGCGGTTTCTGCGGCGCTGGTGGCGGCATGTTGGTCCTCGATCCAAGAGATTGTTGCAGCCGGCAGCCATGCCGTCGCCGCGCTGATCGACTATCCCATCGCCCGAGGTGGTGGGGCAAGATTGCATATCGCCGCTCGCCCGAAGCTGACGCTTTCGCGGCGCGGCAGGATTCAGTCCGCGCCGATGCACGATCGCGCCGTTGGATGCAACTCGTCGCCTCGCTGTTCGTCGCCTCGGCTCATTTTCCGCCGTCGTTGGATTAGCTCTGGGTCGCGCCGGCGAGTTTCACCGCTGCAGCGTGAAAGCTGAGGTCCACATAGCCGGATGCCTGACGCGCCGTGCCGGTGCTGCTTCCGAGCGTCTCGCGGCGCAAGGAAATTGTACTCTCCAGGCCGACGCTATCGAGTGCGGCATCGGGCGTGAAGCCGAGTCGCGGATCGACCAGGGCTGCGTAAGAGCGCGCAGCGGTCGCTGCCGTCAGGCCCGGACGCTCGCTCAGCATCGCGATACAACGGGCGCGGTTAGCCGGATCGAGCACCCACCTCAACGACAGGATGTAACCTGCGAGATAGCGCTCGAGCGTCGCACGATTGGCGTTCGCCCATGGGCGCCGCACGAAGGCACCGCTGGCCTGATAGGGACCGAAAAGGTCGGCGGTATTACCGAGGCTCACCAGTCCCATGTCCTCGGCTGTGAACGAATAGGGCGGATTGAGTACGGCCGCGGCGGCATCGCGGCTCGCGCCCATCGCCTTCAGCCGCAACTCTCCGCGTCCGACCGCGTCGATAGCATAGTCTTGTCCCGCCACCAGCCCGTGATTGCCGAGGATCTTGATCGCCTGCAGCGCGTAGGCAGTGTCGGGCGCGTCCACCACCAGCCTCTTGCCGCGGAGGTCGGCGATGCTTGCGATGCCCGGCTGCACGAACAACTCGTTCATGCCGCTGTCGCCGCCCGTCACGATCACCACGTCCTGGCCGTCGTCGTCGACCATCGACAAGGCGTTGTCCACGGCGAGATGAACGATGTCGGTGGCGCCGGTGGCGAGACTGTCGCGCTGAGCGCGGGAATTGTCGGTGAAGTGCACAGAGGCTTCGATGCCAAGCCGCTCAAAGAAGCCGCGTTCTATGCCGACGTAGAGAGGCAATGATTTAGCGGTCGGGTAGGCGCAGATCTTGACCTCGGCCATCTACAGCGTTTCCTTGATTGCAGCGCGCGGACAACTTTCGCCTCACTGTATCAAGATAACACACGATCTTCGCCGCGTTAACATGAGGCTCCAGGCCTACTGCAGAGCCGAAGAAGTCCCCGCATCCGGCCCTCTCGACCGCTCCGGACCATCATGGCGCCATGCGGAATTGCTCCGAACGAACTCCGCAATTCGCTCCAGAGCCTCGCTGGGCCGCGCCAGCGAATCCATGCATCCCGCGCCATCACTGGCCATCTGTTGTCCGAAAAGGACAAAAGGAACATTGCGCGTCGCCAGTCGTTCACAGATGGCATTTCTTTCATCCATGCCTATCGAGGCATCGATGACTGCCGCCGAGATCTGCGATGATTTTGCATGCATCAGCGCACTGGCTGGCCGATATGAGGTCAACAGGCGGGCACCTGATTCCGCGAACGTATCCTGGAGATCGAGTGCCGTGGGCACATCTTTCTGTACGATGAGAATCGCGAAGCCTCTGAGATCCGGTTCTGTCATATCGCTTTCTCCTCTTGGGTGGCGCCCAGTAAACGTGACAGCCTCTGAATTGTTCCGTGGCAAGCCCGCACCCGGCTGTCGCTGTCGCCAGAACACTCGACGGAGCGGTTGTCGCCGGCGGCGAGCACCGCTCGGCGGCCGGAGTCGTTGATGCATCTGTGGAACCGCATCACTCCTCGCACCCCGCCCCGCATCAGTCGTTCAGCCCATGTGCAGATGGATCTGTGGTGATGGAACCGAGTGAAGGATGAGCGCGTTCCACAGACCTGTTCCTGTAGAGAAGCTGCGCCGCCGAAATCCGATTGCGCCAAGCGATGGCGCCGACGAATGGGCCGGCCAAAAGTTCCATGATTCCGCCGAGGATGGAGAACCTGCCGATGGCCCAAGCTGGAGCGGACGAGATCAAGCTCGTCAGTCATTCGAACGTCGTCTACTGGTGGCCGTCATGGGTCGTCGGCTACCTGATGGCCTTCATCACCTACGTGCAGGGGCGGGCGGTCACGATCGAGCCCGGATTGGTTGCGTACATTCACCCCAGCAACAACCCGGGACTTTTGTTTATCGGCACCCTTCTGCTGCTCATCATTTTCACCAATGCCAAGCTGCGTGGAATCTATTCGGTTGTGACGATCATCAGCACGGCATTTCTGATCGTCCTGATCGCCTGGCTTGGATGGTGGGACGACATTTTGGCCTTCATTCCATATCTGTCAGCGCGTGCCGGAATGGGCTTCTATCTGCTGTTCGCGACGGCCTCGCTGGTCATCTGGCTTGCAGCCTTTCTGGTTTTCGACAGATTGACCTATTGGCGGGTTCGCCCGGGGCAGATCATCGAGCAGAACTTGGTCGGCGGCGGCGAGCACAGCTATGACACGAACGGCCTCGTTTTCCAGCGGCGCGACCAGGATCTCTTCCGCCATCTCGTACTTGGCATCGGCGCGGGCGACCTGTTGTTGACATCAAGCGGGGCGCGGAAGGAAACGATCCACATTCCGAATGTTCTGTTCGTCGACAGTAAGCTGAAGGCGATCCAGCAGCTGATTTCTGTCAAGCCAGATCACATTCCCGCAGCTGTGGCTGCTGCCTGAAACGGACACCGTTCGCATGGTCAAGGAGAGGCTCCGGATCGCCAGATCACGTGGGCCTCTTTCATTGCAGTTCACTTCGACATCGAGGCCGCCGACCTCGAACAATAGTTCGGCGGGGCGTGACATGCAGGGAACCCTGGATCGGTGGCTTCGGGTTGGTGCTGACGCTGTGGCGTCGGCGGCGAGGGGCGGGGCACCAGCAACGAAAATCGCGCAAGCTTCGCACTTCGCGGGGCTCGATCGCCCCGGCGCCGGCACCCCGACAGTGGCGGTGTCAGGCG
>CAMDMH010000143.1 GCA_945901835.1 Devosia equisanguinis
GAGGTCCTTCACCGCCTGCTCGGTCGTGACCACGCTGTCGGGCGCCTTCTGGTCCTTCTTGAACAGGTTCGCGCGGCCGCCCTTCACGAGCTTGTAGACGAGCGACTGGTAGTACTGGTGATAGGGGCCGTTGGTGTCGGTGGCGTAGCGCTCTGCCGTCTTAAGGTCGTCGCAGACGAAGATCGACTTGGCGACGCGCCAGCTCGACGGGTCTGCTTTCATGCCGATACGCTCGCGACCCTGGACGAAGTTCGGCCAATGCGTCTTCACCCACTGCGGCAACAGGAAGTTCGCCGAGATCATGTCCCAGCCGCGTGCGGCGGCTTCCGTGACGCCCTTGGAGAACGGCGCCACCGCGGTGACGACGATCGGCGGATGCGGCTTCTGGTAGGGCTTGTGCACGTAGCCCTGGCCGATCTCCTTCATCATCGTGCGCTCGACTGAAATGTCCCAGTACTTGCCCTCGAGGTTGTAGGGCGGCTCCTTCGACCAGAGATCGAGGATCATGTTGATACTCTCGACCAGCATCGCGTTGCGATCCTTGTCGAGGTTGCCGAAAATCTCCGCGTCCGACATCAGGCCGCCGGGGCTGATGCCCATGATGAAGCGGCCTTCCGACATGTGGTCGAGCATGGCGACCTCGCCCGCCACCATCACGGGGTGATGGTTGGGCAGGTTCAGCGTACCGGCGCCTAGCTTGATGTTCTTCGTCTCGCGCAGCAGCCAGGCGATGAAGATCAGCGAAGAAGTGACGGTCTCGGCCGCATCGGTCAGATGCTCGCCGAACAGGGCCTCGGTGAAGCCCAACTTGTCGGCAAGGATAGCGAACTCGCGGTCCTCGTTCAGCGTCTCGACGAGCGGTCGCCCGACGGGATGGATCGGCATCGCGAAAGAGCCAAGTTTCATGAAGCGAACCTCGAGTTGATGATCCTGAGCGCTGGAAAATAGGCTCGACGCAGCCGATGAAAAAATTATATTATGTTGAGCTCTTCATCATTATTTCTAATGGATGGAAATGTCCGGCAGTCTCACCGATATCCGGCTGTTCGTGGCCGCCTACGAGGAGCGGTCGTTCACGGCCGCGGCCCAGCGCGAAAACGCCACACAGTCGGGCGTGTCGCAACACGTGGCCAAGCTCGAGAAGCGGCTCGGGATCGATCTGTTTCTTCGCGAGAAAGGTCGCATCGCGCCGACGCCGGCCGCCGAGCGATACTATGCGCGTTGTCTGGAAGTGCTCAGTGCCTACGAGGCGGCGAACGCCAGCCTCGACGGCCTCAAGGGGCAACTCGCCGGCGAGATCTCTATCGGCTTGATGCCGACGATGACGCGATCCGCGCTAGCGCCGTCACTCGCACGGTTTGCCGGCGAGCATCCGAACGTCAGCGTCAGGATCGTCGAAGCCTACAGCGGCGTGCTGACGCGCGAGGTGCGGGCGGGCGTGTTCGATGTCGCGATCGTACCGGCTTTTCCGGGCGGCTCGGGCCTCAGCGTGCGGCCGTTCCTGACGACACGGGAAACGCTCGTTTCGGCGAACAAAGGTGGGCCGCTCGGGCGCGTCGCGCATCTGGCGCCGGTGCGGTTGTCGTCCGCCGGCCCGCTACGGGTAGTCCTGCCCGGTCCGCTCAATACGCGCCGGCAGACGCTGACGACCTACTTCACGACGCACGGCATCGACGTCGAGCGGACGATGGAACTGGACGCGATGATGGGAACCCTCGACTATGTGGCGTCATCGGCCTGGGTGACGATATTGCCGGCCGTTATGATGGCGGGCGACATCAGGGGCGGTCGGTTCAAGGTCAACCCGATCGCGGAGCCGCGCCTCGATCTCGATCTCGTCTCGATCCAGCCGTCGCGCCGCGCGCTTTCAACTGCGGCGGCGGCGTTCTTCGCGATCCTGGCTGCCGAGACGCGGCGGCTCAACGAGACGTGGGATGCGAAGCGATAGCACTCGGCGGAAAACGCTTCGCTATTCCGCCCTACGGCGCTGGATTTCCGTCGCAGAAGGATCGCGGCATTTCACCTAGTCGCGGAAAGAGCGCGACATGGCATCGGTCAAGGGTTTCATGAAGTAGCTCAGGATCGAGCGGCTGCCGGTCTCGATGTAGACTTCGGCGGGCATGCCGGGCACGAGCTTGTGTGCCGCACCGATGCGGGCGATCTCCTGGGCGGGGATCTCGATGCGAGCGGTGAAGTAGGTTCGCCCCTGCTGAGTCGTGAGTTCTGCCGACGAAACGGTGGAAACCTTGCCGGACAACCGCGGCGTCGAGCGGGCGTCGAAGGCTGGAAAGCGGATCATCGCGACGAGGCCGCTGCGAACCTTGTCGATGTCCTGGGGCGGCACCTGCGCTTCGATGACCAGACGCTCGCCATCCGGAATGATCTGCATGATCTGCGTACCTGCCTGGATCACGCCGCCCTCGGTATTCGCCGACAGCGCATGGACGCGGCCGGAGTCCGATGCGCGGATCTCGATGCGCTGGAGCTTGTCGGCCAGCGTCTTGCGCTGTTCGTCGGTTTCGGACAACTGCGTCTGCACTTTGCGTAACTCGTCCACGACCTTCTGCGTGAAGTCCTTCTCTCCCTGAGTGATCTTGAGTTCGGCCTCGGCTATCGCACCTCTGTTGCGCGCAATGTCGGCGACGAGACGGCCCACGTCGCCCTCGAGGCGCGCCTGCTCGCGCTGGAGACCGCCAAGACGCTGCTGGTTGGCAAAGCCCTTGGCGAAGAGCGGCTCGACGTCCTTCAATTCCTTGTTGGCAAGGTCGAGTTGGCGACGGCGGGACTTCAGTTCCACCTGCTGGCCCGACAGCTCCGCCTGAACCTGCTCGAGGCGCTGGCGCAGCACGGCCAATTCGCCGAAGTGGCTCGCACGGCGCGCCGCGAACAGCGACTGCTGGGTCGCCAGAATGTCCTTGATCTGGAGGTCTTCCGCGAACGGCTTCACCGCTTCGGGCAGCGCGAATTCCGCCTTACGGTCACGCTCGGCGACGAGGCGTGCCTGCTGGATCATGAAATCGTTCACCCGGCTCGTGACGATCGCAAGATTGGCCTGCGCGGTCGTATTGTCGAGCCGCAACAGCACGTCGCCGCGCTTCACCAGATCACCGTTGCGGACGTTGATCCGCGAAATGATGCCGCCGTCGAGATGCTGGATCGCCTTGTAGTTGCCTTCGACGGTGACAGTGCCCGGCGCCAGAACCGCGCCGGCGATCGACACGACGAGCGACACAATAACGAGACCACCGAACATGACGACGGCGGATCGAGTGCCCAGCCGTACCCAGGGCTCGGAGGCCTGCCAGTTGCCGGACGGCCGGCCAAAACCCAGGGCTCGCTTCAGCATCGGATCGCTCCCTCGGCTCGCGCCACCGGCGCGTGAGCGGGAATCGAGGGGGAAGCCGGTGCGGGCTGTCCACCCTGCTGTCCACCTTGGCGGAACAGCTTCATCACCTCGGCTTTCGGCCCGAACGCGCGCTGAACGCCCCGGTCGACGTAGAGCAGCGTATCGGCATTGCCCATTACCTGGACGCGATGCGAAATCAGGACCACCGACTGGCCGCGGGCGCTCATGCCGGTCAAGGCCGAGGCGAGCGCCTCGTCGCCGGCGCGGTCGAGGTTGGCGTTGGGCTCGTCCAGCACGATGAACGCGGGGTCGCCGTAGAGCGCGCGCGCCAAGCCGATGCGCTGGCGCTGGCCGGCCGAAAGATAGGTTCCGAACGCGCCGAGCTGCGTATCATAGCCGTTCGGCAGCGCGAGGATCATATCGTGAGCGTGCGCCATGCGCGCAGCCTCGATGACCTTGGCGTCGGTCGCGTCCTCGCGGAAGCGGCAGATATTGTCGCGCACCGTGCCGGCGAACAACTCGACGTCCTGGGGGAGATAGCCGATGTGCTGGCCGAGCGCATCGGGGTCCCACTGATGCAGGTCGGCGCCGTCGATCGAGATCGAGCCGGAGACCGCCGGCCACAGACCGACCATCGTGCGCGCCAGCGTCGACTTGCCGGAAGCCGACGGGCCGATCACGGCGCAGATCTCGCCGGGCTTAATGGTGAAGTTCAGATTGGCGAGGATCAGCTTGCGGGTGTCGGGGGCGGCGACCCGCAACTGCGATACGGCTATATGGCCTTTCGGCACGGGCAACGCGGTGCGGGCCGGCGGCGCCGGCTCGTCCTTCAGGAGCTGCGACAGCTTGCCGAACGATTCGCGCGCCTTCACGAAAGACTTCCATTGCGCGACTGCCTGCTCGACCGGCGCCAGCGCACGGCCGAAGATGATCGTTCCAGCGATGATCGAGCCGGCGCTGATGTCGCCGTCGATGGCGAGGGCCGCGCCGACGGCCAGCATCAGCGACTGCAGCAGGAGCCGCATGGATTTGGAGAACGACACGGCTGAGCCGATGCGGTCGGCTGCATGGATCTGCCAGGCGAGCGCCTCGCTCGAGAGCTTCTGCCAGCGCTTGCGGTAGGGCTCGACCATGCCCATCGCGGCAAGCGCCTCGACATTGCGCTGCGCGCTGTCTGCCATTTCGAGGCTGCGCGCAGCGGCCTTGTTCGCCTCGCCCAGAGGCTCGCGGGCCCAGCGCTCCGAAATGATGGTCATCGCGACGATGATGCCGGCGCCGACGAGGGCCGCGACGCCCAGCGCCCAATGCACGAGGAAGATCACCAGCAGGTAGATCGGTGTCCACGGTGCATCGAAGAACGTCATCGGGGCTCGTCCGGAGGCGAACTGTCGAACGGTGTCGAGATCGCGGAGCGCGGACGTGGACGCGCCTTGCGTGAACAGGCTGCGGCGGAGGGAAGCGCGGAAGATGCGATCGCTGAGGCGCTGGTCGATTTCGACGCCGGCACGGGCGACGATGCGTGAACGGACGAGTTCGAAAAAGACGCACATCGCGTAGAGCAGCACGGTCATCAGCGAGAGCGCGACGAGTGTGGGCATGCTGCCGGAGGTCATCACCCGGTCGTAGACCTGCAGCATGAACAGCGGCCCGGTCAGCATCAGGATGTTGATCAGGAAGCTCAGGATGCCGATCCCGATGAAAGCCTGGCGGCTGGCCGAGATCGCCGTGGCGATCTCGTTGCTGCCGATGGCGGACTTCGGGCGCGTCGCGGCGGCTTGGGGCGCCGGCGGGGGAAGCGCGAACGGCGCGGGCTTCACCGTCTCGGCCGAAGGTGTCGAAGGCGCTGGCAACTCGGTTGCAAGCTGGGGTTCGGGCTGACGTTCAGGCTCGGGCGGGGAAGGCTGGCTGCTAAGCGAAGCCGCGAATGCGTCGAGCCTGCCCGCAACTTCCTCGGGCAAATGAGGCAGTTCATGGGACGCGGAAGCGGTTGACGGCGTCGCTGCCGAGATAGCTGAGACTGGAGCTGGAGCCAAAGCGCGGGCCGGGCGGCGGCTGGCACCGATCACGCTCTGCATGCGAGCAGCCGGTATCGGCTCGGCCCTGAGACGATCGCGCAAGGCGTTGGCGCCAGCCTTCGATGGCGTGCCGGTGTCGGCTGGTACCTGAGTTTCAATCGGGAGACGCGACACAGGCACTCTTTCGGAACGCAAGACGAGACTTGAACATCATCGCGAGCCGTCCGCCTGAGCGAACCCACGATGCTCCAGACGAGAGTTATGGTCGCGGGATGGTGAGAATTCGCTTAAGGTCCAGAGCGATTTACCAAGTGACGAGCCGGCGACGCGCTCATATTCCGCCGTGCGTTAGGAGTTTGTTAGCCATTCTGGTGCGAATTTGGTTCTGTTCCTCGATGCGTGTGTCCCGGAGTAATGAGATGCTTTCCATATTAGTGGGGGCGCGTGCCGCAGTGTCAGCGGTCGCCGCGATCTCGACCGCCAAACCCGTACTCGCAGACGGCATGCCCAGCACGGCGTGGCGCCCAGTCGCCAAGACCGTGAAGTACAATCCCCGCCATCACGTTGCCTACACCTACGTCCGCGGCACCTGGCCCGGCGGGCCGGATCCCTACGCCTACAGCTACACGCGCGTCGGCTATTACCCCGCCTACAATTCGGACCAGTGGGTGCCGCGCAAGCAGATGCTCGGCCGGAGCAAATATCCGCTGCGCATTCCCGAGTACTACTCGTCGTGGGGCTACCCGCTCGGCTGCAAGGTGCATGGCCGTCGCAATTGCGGCGTTCCGTTCGTGTCGCCGGCCGGCGATCCGGGCCACTACTACCGCCGCGACGTGCAGCTCGACAACGGCTCGCATCATCGCTGAACCGGCGCGACACTCGTAACCCAGAGCCTGCGTGTACGCTCCGTCGGGATCCTCCGGGCAGGCCCTTCATGTTGCAATGCGGAAGATCAAAGCGTCGCCGACCGGCGAACTGTATGTTAAGTAAATTCGATAATCGCAGGCCCATACTGGAGCTGGAAAGATACGCCGTTCATGGCATATTCAGGCAGCGGGCATGACTATATCGTCAAGGATCATGGGAATGCCCGCGGTCGACTGAACGCTCGCATGGTCCGTCAAGCGCGTCACACTCAAGCTGAACCAAGCGTGCATCCGAAAACTGGAGGAACTTCAGAATGAAGAAGCTCATGTCCGTCGCTTTGGCCGCCTTGGTCGTGGCAGGCACCTTTGCCAGCAGGAAGCAGAAGCGCGGCGCGGCCGTGGCGTCGGCCTGGGCGTTGCGGCCGGCGTGATCGGTCTCGGCATCCTCGGTGCAGCGGCAGCTGCGAACGCAGGCCCGCGCTACTACCGCGGCGGCGGCTGCTATCCCGGTCCGCGCGAGTGCTACCGCACGCAGGGCAGCTGCTTTTACAATCGCTTCGGCGAGTACGTGTGCCGCGGCGGCCAGATGGTCTGCAACCGGCGCATGATCTGCCCGTAGTCTTCGGGACCCGGCCGGTACATTCGGCTTGAACCATTCAGAGTCGCGGTGGCCCACGGTTACCGCGCTTTTTTTGAAAGGCTCACGTCTGCGTGCGTCCGCCTATTTCCGCCGTCTGGCCATCGCGCCCATATGGAGGGCGACGGCGGCGGCGTTGGACACATTGAGGCTTCCGATCGGGCCGTCGCCGCCGATCCGGCAGAGCTGATCGCAGCTCTCGGCCGTCAACTGCCGAAGGCCTTTACCCTCGGCTCCCAGCACCAGGGCCGCCGCGCGTCCCGTCATGGCAGGGGCCAGCACCGCATCTTCGAGCAGAAGTTCCGACGCGCCATCGAGACCGATCACGACGACGCCTGCGTCTTTCAGATCAGCTATGGCTCGCGCGAGGTTCGCAACCAGAGCCACCGGCACCAATTCGAGCGCGCCCGACGCCGCTTTGGCCAACGCACCGCCCATGGGCGGGCTGTGGCGGCGCGTCATGACGATGCCGGCCGAGCCGAATACGGCCGCCGATCGCAGGAT
>CAMDMH010000144.1 GCA_945901835.1 Devosia equisanguinis
TTGAGAAATCGGACCTCGTCGGTTAGCGTTTGCGCATAACTAATTGTGGCGCAGGCAGGCAAATCGTGGATCGAGCGATCCGCGACGTCGATGTTGCGTTCCGTATTTCCAAGTGGGCCGGTCTCCAGGTGGGCCGATCGGGTCGTGAAAGGAAATGGGAATGATGAGGCTGGGGGGCGATAGCCTTTCACTGCTGGCGGCAGCCGGGGCGCTGATGGCGGTTGCCGGTTTTCTGGCGGCTGTGTTTCGCGGGGCGGCCCTGCAACTCGTCTATCCATTGGGTATTGTCGCGGCGGCTTGCGCGTTGACGGCGCATGCCGCGGTTCTATTCGGGCTGGAGGTTTCGACGGCGCGGTTGCCGCTGGGTGTCTCGGGGACGGGGTTGTGCTTCCGGCTCGACGTGTTGTCAGCTTTCTTCGGCGTGATCATCAACATCGGTGTCATCGCAGCTTGTATCTATGGGCTCGGGCTCGATCGCCGCAGCGAGTTGACGGGCCGCGTAGAGCCATTCTTCGCGGCTTTCGTCATCGCGATGAACGCGGTTCTGGTGGCCGACGATGCCTTTGCGTTTCTGTTTTCGTGGGAATTGATGTCGCTGGCGTCGTGGGCGCTGGTGGTCTCGCGGCACGAGGATCCGTTGTCGCGGCAGGCGGGCCATCTCTATCTTGTCATGGCGGCATTTGGTACGGCGGCGTTGCTGTTCGCGTTCGGCGCGATGGCGGGGGCCGCGGGCGGGATGGCGTTCGACGACATTCGCGGTGCGAAGCTGACGGCGGCGACAGCGGGGATTGTGCTGGGGACGGCGCTGATCGGGGCTGGCTCCAAGGCCGGCGTGATGCCACTGCATGCATGGTTGCCGCTCGCCCATCCGGCAGCGCCGAGCCACGTCTCAGCCCTGATGAGCGGCGTGATGACGAAGGTCGCGATCTACGGCCTGATCCGAATCGTGTTCGATCTGCTCGGAGCGCAGCAGCAGTGGTGGTGGGCGCTGCCGTTCATTCTGCTCGGGGCGCTGACGGCCGTGCACGGCTTGCTGCAGGCGGTTCTCGATCAGGATCTGAAGCGCGTTCTGGCCTATTCGACGATCGAGAACATCGGCGTCATTCTCGTCGGGCTCGGGTTCGCCATCGCGTTCAAGACGTCGGGCATTCCGGGTGCTGCGGCGATCGCGATGGCGGCGGCACTGCTGCATGCGCTCAATCATTCGTGGTTCAAGTCGTTGCTGTTTTTCGGGGCCGGTGCCGTTTTGCATTCGACGGGGAGTCGCGATTTCGAACGCTTCGGCGGGCTGATCCACCGGATGCCGCAGACGGCAGTGTTCTTTCTCATCGGCGCCTTTGCGATCTCCGCGATGCCGCCGCTCAACGGCTTCGTGTCGGAGTGGCTGCTGTTCCAGGCGGTGCTCGCGGGGCCTGCATTCCCCGAGCCGATCCTGCGCTTTCTCGCGCCGGCCATCGGGGCGATGCTGGCGTTTTCAGCGGCGTTGGCTGCGGCGTGTTTCGTGCGAGCCTTCGGGATGACGTTCCTCGGCCGGGCACGAAGCAACGAAGCGGCCGAAGCGCACGAGGCGCCGCTGGCCGCGCGGATCGCGATGGGGCTGCTTGCGGCGTTGTGCGTCGCGGGAGGCGTGCTAGGCGGCGTGCTGGTCTCGGTGATCGCACCGGTGCTCGACATGACGGTCGGCGCGCGACTGCCGGTGCCTGCCAACGCGCCGACCCCGTGGGCGCTCGTTCCATTCGATGTGGCGAGAAGTGTCTATGACGCGCCGATCATCGCGCTGTTCGTCGTCGCTTCCTCTGCCATGACGATGGTGATCGTGCCTTGGTTTTTCGAGCGTCGCACGCGCAGATCCGCAGCATGGGATTGCGGATATCCGGAGCCGTCCGTACTCACGCAGTATTCGGCGTCGAGCTTTGCGCAACCGTTGCGGCGGATGTTCGGCAGCGTCGCGATGGGGGCCACCGAAAAGATCGATATGCCAGCGCCAGGCGACATGCGGGCGGCCAGGCTCGAAGTGACGATGACGGACTATCTCTGGCGTTGGTTCTACGAGACACCGGCAGCGTTCGTGTTGGCTATATCGGAACGGCTCAATATCGTGCAGTTCCTCAGTATCCGCCTCTACCTCGTGGCGATGTTCGCAACGCTCGTCATCCTTCTCGTCGTCACCGCCGGGGTGATGTGATGGCGGATGTCGAACCAGGATTATTGCTGCAGTTGATCGCGCAAGGCGCGCAGATGCTGCTGGTGCTGGTGGCGGCACCAGCCGTCGTCGGCATCACGCGTATCGTGAAAGCGCGTCTACTGCGGCGGCAAGGCCCGCCGTTATTGCAGCCCTATCGGGATCTTGCGCGGTTGCTGCGCAAGGAAGCGGTTGTTGCGCAGAATGCGTCGTGGTTGTTCCGCACCGCGCCCTATCTGATGTTTTCGCTGACGTGGGTGGCAGCGGCGCTTGTGCCAACGTTCGCATCGGGGCTGATGTTCAACTGGGCGGCCGACGTGGTGGCGCTGGTCGCGCTGATCGGGGCGGCCAGGATGTGGCAGGCGCTTGCGGCGATGGATATCGGCACGAGCTTTGGAGGGCTCGGTGCGTCGCGCGAGATGATGATCGCGACGCTGGGCGAGCCGGCGATGCTGCTGGTGATGCTGACGATGGCGATCGTGGCGGGGACGACGCGGCTGCCGGGCGTCGCAGATTTCTTTATTTCGCAGCCGCTCAGCGTGCGCGTGTCGATGGCGCTGGCGATGATCGCGCTCGTGATCGTGGCGCTGGCCGAGAATGCGCGGATTCCCGTCGATAACCCGGCGACGCATCTGGAACTTACGATGGTGCACGAAGCGATGGTGCTCGAGTATTCGGGGCGGCATCTCGCGATGGTCGAGGCGGCGAGCCATCTGAAGCTGGCGCTTTATCTATCGCTCATCGTCTGCCTGTTCGCGCCGTTCGGGATGGCGCCTGCGAGCGCGGGGCCGGTCCAATGGATCGTGGGGGCTGGGATCTACCTCGCCAAGCTCGCGGTGGGCGCCGTCGTGCTCGGCTTCTGGGAAGTCTCGATTGCGAAAATGCGTGTGTTCCGCGTCGGCGAATTTCTCGGAGGGGCGTTCGTGTTCGCCTTTCTTGCCATCCTGCTGGCCTTTCTTTCGGGCGAGATCCTCCGATGAATCACGCCTACGACATCTCGCATCTGCTGGCGGGGTTAATGCTCGTCGTCAGCTTCATGCTGCTCTACCAGAGCCGGATTCTCGCAGTGGTAAACGCGTTCGCGCTGCAGGCGGTTCTGCTGTCGCTGGCGGTCGCATGGGAAGCATGGGTGCAGGACCGCCATGACCTCTATGTCACGTCGATGATCGCGCTCGGCGTGAAGGGCATCGTCATTCCCGTGGCGCTGCGGCGGATAATCATCCGGCTCGGGATCCAGCGGCAACTCGACAAGGTCGTCAATATCGGCTCGACGATGCTTATCGGCATCGCGCTCACGGCTTTGTCGCTGCTGCTCGTGCTAAAGGTGACGAAGGCGGCGCACACGTTCACGCGCGAGGGGCTGGCGCTCGCTCTCGCGATCGTGCTGCTCGGGTTCCTGATGATGATCACGCGGCGCAATGCGGTGTCCCAGATCGTCGGGTTCATGTCGATCGAGAACGGATTGATCCTCGCTGCCACCGGCACCAAGGGGATGCCATTGGTGGTCGAGATCAGTGTGGCATTCTCGGTGATGATCGCGCTCCTCGTGTTCTCCGTGTTCGTGTTCGGCATTCGCGAGCGCTTCGAAAGCGTGGATGTCGGCGCGCTCCATCCGGCGCGGGGAGAGGAGCGATGAGCGCAGGCCCCGCACTCATCGCGATCATCCCGGGTATCGCCGCGCTGCTGCTGGCTCTCATTCCGGTCCATCGGATTGCGGCGTGGGTGAACGTGCTTGCGTCGGCGGCGACGTTCGCGGCCGGGCTGTCGCTCGCCGTGCAACCGAGGATCCCGGATGATCTGCTGATCATCGATGATCTCAACATCTGCTTCATCGTCATCAACGCCTTCGTCGGTCTGACGACCGCGATCTACAGCGCGACCTACATCCGCCACGAGGTCGAGGCCGGACGTCTTACGCCGCGGACGGTGCAATTCTATCACGCCATGTTCCAGGCGATGACGGCGGCGATGAACCTCGCGCTGATCGCCAACAATATCGGGCTCTTGTGGGTCGGTCTCGAACTGGCGACGCTGATCACGGTGATGATCGTAGGGATGTACCGGACGCCGGCGGCGCTCGAGGCTGCGTGGAAGTATTTCATCATCGGAAGCGTCGGCGTCTCGCTCGCGTTCTTCGGGACGATCCTCTTCTATCTCGCGGGGCAGCCGGTGGTGGGCGAGGGTGTGCCTGCGATGACGTGGAGCCGTTTGCTTGCGGTTGCACCTCAACTCGATGCGGCGCTGATCAATCTGGCATTCGTGTTCGTGTTTGTCGGCTATGGAATGGAGGTCGGTCTCGTGCCGATGCATGCGTGGCTGCCCGATGCGCATGCTGAGGGGCCGACGCCAATTTCGGCGGGGCTCTCGGGGCTGCTTCTCAACGTGGCGCTGTTCGCGCTGTTGCGGTTCAAGATGATCGTGACGGCCAGCCCGACGGCGATCCAGCCGGGGCCCGTGATGATCGTGCTGGGGCTTGCGTCGCTGATCTTCGCGTCGCTGATGCTGTACCAGCGGCGGGATATCAAGCGGCTTTTCGCGCATTCGTCGATCGAGCACATGGGGCTGATCGTGTTCGCGTTGGGGATTGGCGGGCCGCTCGCGAACTTTGCGGGGCTGCTGCACATGGCGATGCACAGCTTGACGAAGTCGGCGATCTTCTTCGCGGTCGGGCATGTGTCGCAGATCAAGGGGACGCAGCGGATGACCGAGATGGGGGGGCTGAGCGTGACGCATCCGGGCCTCGCGATCGGGCTCGGTGCAGGCGTGCTCGCGATCGCGGGGCTTCCGCCGTTCGGCGTATTCGTCAGCGAGTTCCTGATCGTGACGACGACGTTCCAACGAGCGCCGTTGCTGGCGGTGGTGGCGGCGTTGGGAATCGTTCTCGCATTCGGCGCGCTGCTGTTGCGTTTGCAGGATCTGTTGCTCGGCGCGCCCAAGGGCGTTGATCAAGCCGTTTGCGTGTCGATGGTGCCGTTGTCCGTGCACCTGTTGTTGGTTCTGATTTCGGGCCTCTACGTGCCGACCTATCTCGTCGACTGGCTCCGACGCGCTGCGGAGATGCTGGGATGAGAGAGGCCGCGTCGATCTCCACGTTTGCTGCTGGTGCAAGACCCGGCGCGGACGGCTTGGTGCGTCTTGGTGTGGACGAAGGGCAGTGGGTCGGGCTGGCGAAGGCGGCGGCGGCGGGTGCGCACGACCTCGTCGGGCTGTGGTGCGATGGGGCGAACGTGCTGATGGCGTTGAGTGCGCCGGTTGCGAAGGTTCTGGTGATCGTCTCGTTGCCGACACGCGCCGGTGCTTATCCGAGTGTCGGGCAGTTTCACGCGCCGGCGATCCGTCTCGAGCGCTCTATGCGCGATCTGCATGGAACGCTGCCGGAGGGCTTGGCTGACCGGCGACCGTGGCTCGATCACGGCGCGTGGCCGAGGTCGTTCGTGAAACGCGGGGCCGACGAGGCTCCTGCGGCGCACGCCTATCCGTTCCTGCCGGTCGAAGGCGTGGGGCTGTATCAGATCCCGGTCGGCCCGGTCCATGCGGGGATCATCGAGCCGGGTCATTTTCGTTTCACCGCGAACGGTGAGGCGGTGGTGCGCCTCGAAGAGCGTCTGGGCTACGTGCACAAGGGCGTCGAGGCTTTGTGCGAAGGTGCCGACATCGAACGTGCGGGCCGGATAGCAGCGCGGATCTCGGGCGATAGCACGGTCGCCTATGGCTTCGCCTTTGCGCTGGCGATCGAGGCGGCACTCGATTGGCAGCCGCCAGTGCGTGCGCAGCTTCTGCGTGGCGTGATGGCCGAGGTCGAACGGCTTTCGCATCACATCAACGATGTCGGCGCGATCTGTAATGATGCGAGCGTGGTGGCGATCCTCGCGCGCTGTACGCTGATCCGCGAAGATATCCTCGCGACGGTGGCACGCTGTTGCGGGCATCGCTTGATGATGGACCGGATCGTGCCGGGTGGCATTGCTTGCGATATCGTCGAGGGCGGTGTGCAGCAGCTTCGCGATCTGATGAGGCGGATCGAAGTCGAGTTCGCGGAGGTCGTGCGGATCTACGACGGGTTACATTCGCTCGCGGATCGCACGGTCACTACCGGGATCGTCAGCGAGGAATTGGTGAAGCGGTTCGGTGCCGGTGGGTATGTGGGGCGTGCTTCCGGGCGGCTGTTCGATGTGCGGGGCACATATCCCCATGCGCCGTACGATCGCGTGAATTTCAGCATCCCCACGCGCTCGTCGGGCGACGTAGATGCACGGGTGTGGGTGCGAATCGAGGAGGTCGCACAGAGCCGAGCTATCATCGCGCAGCTGCTCGACGCGTTGGAGCCGGGGCCGGTCATGATGGCCGCGCCGACGATGAAGGCGGGCGAGGGGGCGGCGCTGGTCGAAGCGTTCCGCGGAGACGTGCTGATGTCCGTGAGGCTCGACGGCGCCGGGCGGGTTGCGCGGCTTCACGCGCGCGACGCGTCGTGGTTCCAGTGGCCGCTGCTGGAAGCGGCGATCGAGGGCAACATCGTCGCGGATTTCCCGCTGTGCAACAAGTCGTTCAACTGTTCCTATTCCGGCCACGACAGCTAGGGTGCCTTCATGCGCAAGTTGCTGTTCGATGCGCTGTTCAAGGGGACGGCGGTAATGAAGCCGCCGACGCCGTCCGACGTGATGGTGAGGGAACTCGCCGAGGCGCTCGGTGAGCGTGCCCGGCAGAAGCTGGGGCGTTCGCTATCGATCCGCGAGGTGGACGCCGGCTCGTGCAATGGGTGTGAGTTGGAAATCCAAGCGCTGAGCAATCCCGTCTATGACATGGAGCGCTTCGGCCTGAAGTTCGTGGCCTCGCCGCGTCATGCCGATGTGCTGATGGTGACGGGGCCGGTGACGTGGAACATGCGCACGGCGCTCGAGCGGACCTACGCGGCGACGCCCGATCCGAAGTGGGTCGTTGCAATTGGCGACTGCGGGGTGGACTGCGGCGTGTTCAAGGGAAGCCCCGCATGCGTCGGGCCAGTGTCGTCGGTGATCCCGGTCGATCTCGCCATACGCGGATGTCCGCCGCCGCCGGTCGAGATCCTCAAGGGGCTGCTGGCGCTGGTGGACGGGGTGAGCTGATAATTTTCTTCGCGCGCTGCCCCCAAAACTAACCCCTCCCCCCAAAGGGGGACGGG
>CAMDMH010000145.1 GCA_945901835.1 Devosia equisanguinis
ACGCGGGCTAGCCCCGTAGCCCCATCGGAGGGACGCTCTCCGAACCGCCCGTCCTTCTACGACTCAAGAGGCTTTGGAGGCTGTCCGCTTCCGCTCCGCCGTCTCGCTGTTGGTGATGTAGAACGCGGCGCCGAAGATGATGATCGAGCCGATCCAGGTCCAGATGTCGGTGACCTCGCCGAAGAAGGTCATGCCGATCAGCACCGCGAACGGCAATCGCGCGAAGTCGAACGTCGCCACCAGCGAGGCGTCGGCGAAATTGTAGGCGCGAGTCATCGCGACGTGGCCGAGACACGCGCACATGCCCATGCCCGCGAGATAGGGCAGAACGTACAACGCGGGCCACTGCCACACGAACAGGGCCGGGACGAGCGACGCCGGGATCAAGATCGCGTTGGTGATAAACACGATCTTGTCGGCGTCGTCGGTTGCCGTGAGTTGCTTGACCAGCGGCGCACCGATGCCGATCGCCATCGCTGCGCCGAGCGCAAGCATTTGCCCGACACCGAATGTCGGCGCGAGCGGGCGCAGGATGATGAAGGCGCCGACCATGCCGACGGCGAGGGCAATCCAGCGCTGCAACGGTACGCGCTCACGCAGGTAGAGGATGGCGACGACAGTCGCAAAAAGCGGCGCGAGAAAGCTCGTCGCCTGCAGGTCGGCAAGCGGGATCATCGTCATCGCGGGGAACCAGCACAGCATCGATAGAAGCTGGAAGCCGACCCGGAGGCCGTAGAGCGAGATGTTGCCCGATCGCATGATCGAGGGGCCGCGCATGTAAAGAAGCGGCGTCAGGCAGAGAAAGCAGAATAGGTTGCGGAAAAAGGCGATCATCAGAGGCTCGACGCCCTGCTGTCCCGCATACTTGGCCAGACCCGAAAGTCCCGACAGCCCGACGACGCCGAGCGTCATCCAAAGCAGTGCCGCTATGGGATCGTCGCGCTTGCCGGGCGTCCCGCTGACCCGGAACATCTCCTTGACTCGTGCCAATCCTCGCCGTCCAGAACCTGTCAACGCTGTTTCCTTTCAGCCGGTGCACCGGCACGTGCTGAAACTTCATCTCACACATTCGGTCCGGCCGCCAACCAGCGGCGAGGCGGGACAGCGTGCGTTCGTGTCGTCCGCTACTGTTGAGCGCCCCACACACCGGACGTGTCGGCGTCGGAACGCGCGCGTCCAGCACTGCCGCTCTTGGCCGTAGCTTTTGCCGCTGCGGGGGGCTTGTTCGAGGGGCGTGCCGTTGGCGAACCGAGGCGCTTCATCTCGAAGCCCGCGGCGATGTGCTCGAGGTAGATGATGACGTTCTGCGCGCGTGCCTTCTCGAAATAGGCGCGCGCGTCGGAAGTTTCGCCCTTCGCGAGGTAGTGCTGGCCGAGGAAAAAGAAGCCCTCGGACTGCGCCATCTTGAGATCGTCACCGCTTTTCTTGCCCATGATCTGCAACATAACCTGGGGTGAAATGACGCCGGCGGCCATGGCGAGCGCGGGACGGGGCCACTCGCCCTGCGGGTTATCGGCGGCGCGTTTCACGACGTCGGGGGGCAGCGGCTGCCCGAGCCTAAGGTGCACGGCGGCGAGCCAAAGTTCGGCGACGACGCGCTTTTCCTGCTTGTCCGTGTTCGCCGCTCGGGCGAAGTCGTCGCGGGCAGCTTCGAGCCGTCCGGCATAGAGACGGACGATCCCCCGCTCCAGATAGTTGCCGTCCTCGTCGCTCTTGCCAGCGATTGCGCGGCTGTAGTCCGCGTCGGCCTTCTCGAACTGGCCTGCGAACATGTAGGCATAGCCGCGGCACGAGCTGGCATCGGGGTTGATCGCAAGGGCCTTGCCGGCATCGGCGAGTGCCTTGGCGTGGGCCGCGAGCGAGCTGTGGTTCATGCTGCGGAGGCAATAGGCGTCGGCGAGATCTTTGCCGGAGAGCTTGCCGCCCGCGATGGCCTTGGAGGCGAGATCGATCGTCTGCTTCGCCTGCGCCGCCATGCGGTCGCCTACGTCCTGCACGGTCTTTGTTGCGCCGGGCTTGATCAGGGACTTCGGGATCACGACGATGTTTACGCCGGTCTTGTTGAGGTCGGTGACGGCTTTCGTATACGCGGCGAAGTCGGCTGGCTCGATCACCGGCGCCATGGCCACGAGTTCAGTCAGGGACTTGAACTGGTTGCCGCGGAAGTAGGTGGATTGGTGATAGGTGAAGTGCTTGTCCTTGACCGACCACGACTGCGGGTCGGCGATCTGGCCGACCTCCGGTGGTAGTTTCGCTTCGAACGTGTAGAACGCCTTGAACGGGAATTTGGGCATCGCGATCGGCGCTTTTCGCGCCGTGGGTGGAACCGGCGCGAGCGCTCCCTTCATGTTGACAGCGGTGAACGGGATGAACCAGTTGCCGTTCTCCTGCCGGGCGATGCCGGGCACCGCGAACGTCGTGGCGATCTTCACGACATTGTCGATGCGATTGTCGGTCACGACGGGATCGCCCTTGAGGGTGGCGCCGGGATAGCGGCTCTCGATCTCCTGGGCCAGCGACCGGCCGAGTTGGGGCAGCGGCAGCCGGTCGAGAAGAAGCCGCAGGCTTTCCGCGTTGACGCCGTACCAGACCTGCGTCGACTCGAGCAGGGCTTCGCCGTCGAGCTTGCCGAGTTCGACCTTCTCGATGACCTCGTTACGTCCGGTCTGGCTGGTCTTCGGCGATTGTACCGTCACGAGCCCCGTGGCCTCGGGCGCGGCGATCAGGACATTCGCGCCGTCGTGCGCCTGTCCCATGGTCGCGAGGCGGCCGTACTGGCCAAGGCGCGTCGGGTCGAGGAAATAGGTCGAGCCGTCCAGGCGAACCTCGACGATCGCGTGGTCGAACAGCAGCGGGCTCGGCAGCAGCTTGTCGAACGCCTGCCGGGAGCCGGCCTGCAGCAGCACGGGGCGCGCCTCGATTCCCAGAGCACTGAGGATCGTTATCAGCAGCAGCGACTTGTCCTTGCAGTCACCGTAGCGGCGCTCCAGCACCGCGTTGGGCGAGGCGGGGCGGTGCGAGCTTTCGCCGAGAGACACGGAGAAATAGCGCACCTCGTTCTGCGCAAAGCGGAGGGCCGCTTCGATCTGTGCTTCCTTGCCCTGCAACTTGCCGAAACGTTCGACGATGGATTTCAATTCCGGGCCCGGTGCCTCGTCGAGCTTGAACAGCCCCGCGGCCCAGACGGCGAGATCCTGCCAGGTGGCGAATTCCGAAAGTTGCAGCCAGCGGTAAGGCTCCGCACCTGCGGGTACTCCGGGCTCGGACTGGATGCGCGGCAGATCCCGCCCCTCGAATACGAGGCGGCGGATGCCGTTCGCGGTCGAGGTTTTGGGCACGATCGCACCCAGCGAAACGTTGCCGTTGACCCGGTACGCGATGCGGCGGCTTTCGGGATGGTTCAGAACGAGTCTCCGCAGCCGCGGCTGGAAGCCGGCGTCCCAGCTCGTCACGTCTGCGAAGATGCCGTCGAAAACGGGGTTCTGGCCGGTGACGGTATAGGCGAGGTCGAGGGTATCTCCGACGCGGAGGTCGTTGACGAGGATAGAGGCTGTCACCTCGCCGCTGTAGACGCCGCGCTCCAGATCCCGCTCGCGCTGGAGATAACGGATCGAAGCGTCTGCGCGGCGATCGAGCACGAGGCCGCCGCGATGGATCCGCACGGCGTGCAACGCGACCTTCTGATACTGGGGAAAGAAGCGCACCTCGAGCTGGCCGGCGCTGCTGAGAGCGGAGGCCGAATTGACGGACATCGCGCGCCGGACGAACGTCTGGGTCTGGTTGTCGACGTGGTATTGAGTGTCGACGAGCCGGATCTGGAGGGGCAACGATGTGTCGGCATCGGGCAAGTCGACGAGTTCGGCCCACGGCGGCATCGTGTCGTCGAGCTTGAAGGCGTCTGCGGCGAGTTGGATTTCCTTCACGCGGGCCGGTTGTCCGGCATCCTGAGCCTGCGCTTCGGGGAGCAGGGCCAGTTGGAGGACCATTGCCGTTGCGACCAGTGCTGCAACGAGACGGCTATAAGACATGTGGCCTCGGTGGTCGCTCCGCGCGATGACCGCAGCGGTGGGATATGGGCGTGACGAATGAAGATGAGCAGCGCGGGCTTTCGGACGGAAGCATCGCGCCCCACCTTTGCATCACAACTGCGGTCAAACCCAGGCAGTCCGTGGCACCAGAGCACCCGGACTGTGGGACCAGCCAAGACGAAGGCAGCCCCTCGTGTGCCCTGGGCATGCTCCAGGACGCGGGGCCGCGAGAGACCTCTACTCCGCTGCCGCAGCGATCTCTGCTTTCTCGACCTTGGCCGCGCAATACTTGAACTCGGGGATCTTGCCCATCGGATCGAGTTGCGGGTTGGTCAGCATGTTAGCTGGTGCTTCGGCGAAGCAGAACGGAATGAACACCATCCCCTCGGCGACGTCGCGGTCGGCGCGGGCTTTGAGCGTCAACTCCCCGCGTCGTGTCGAGACGCGGACGAAGTCGCCGGGTGCCAGACCCATGCGCTCCATTTCGCGGGGGTTCAAGCCGACGACCGCCTCGGGCTCCAGCGAGTCGAGGCTGGCCGAGCGCCGGGTCATGGAGCCGGTGTGCCAATGTTCGAGCATACGACCGGTGGTCAGGACCATCGGGTACTGCGCGTCGGGCATTTCGTCGGGCGGCAATAGCGTTGCCGGCACGATCTTGGCGCGGCCCGACGAGGTCGGGAAGGAAGTCGCGAAGATGATCTCGTTACCGGGCTTGTCGGGCGCGTCGCAGGGATAGGTGACGACATCTTCTCGGTTGAGGCGCTCCCACGTGATGTTCTTGAGCGAAGGCATCACGCTCGCCATTTCCGTGAAGACCTCGCCGACGTCCTCGTAATTCCAGGTGAGGCCGACGCGGCGCGCGAGTTCGCAGATCAGCTCCCAGTCGAGACGTGCATCGCCGGGCGGATCGACGACGGGGCGGCCGATCTGGACCTGCCGGTTGGTGTTGGAGAACGAACCGAGTTTCTCGGCGTGCGCAGAGGCAGGCAGCACCACGTCGGCGTGCCACGCGGTTTCGGTCAGGAAGATATCCTGCACGACGAGGTGGTCGAGCAGGGCGAGGGCTTCACGCGCGTGCTGCACGTCCGGGTCGGACATCGCGGGGTTTTCGCCCATGATATACATGCCGCGGATGCCGCCAGCGTGGATGTCGTTGACGATTTCGACGACGGTGAGGCCCTTTTGGGGATCGAGAGCACGGCCCCAGAGGCGCTCGTACTCGGCGCGGACTTCCGGATTTTCGACGCTTCGATAGTCAGGGTACAGCATGGGGATGAGGCCGGCGTCGGACGCGCCCTGCACGTTGTTCTGCCCGCGCAGCGGGTGAAGGCCTGTGCCGGGGCGGCCGACCTGGCCGGTGGTCAAAGCCAGCGCGATCAGGCAGCGCGCATTGTCCGTGCCGTGGGTGTGCTGCGAGATGCCCATGCCCCAGAAGATCAGCGAGCGTTCCGAGCGAGCGTAGAGGCGGGCGACTTCCTTGATGCGATCCGCCGGGATGCCGGTAAGTTCGGCCATCGCTTCCGGCGCGAAATCCTTGATTTTTTCTTTCAGCGCCTCGTAGCCGTCGGTGTGCGCCTGGACGTACTGAACGTCGACGAGGTTCTCGTTGATGATCGTGTGCAGCATGGCGTTGAGCAAGGCCACGTCGCGGCCCGGTGTGAACTGCAGCACGTGGCTCGCGTAGCGCGAGATGCCCTGGTTCTGGCCACGCGGGTCCATGACGATCAGCTTGGCTCCGCGCTTCGCCGCGTTCTTGAGGAACGTCGCGGCGACCGGATGGTTCTCTGCAGGGCGTGCGCCGATCACGATGATGCAGTCGGAATCCTTGGCCGCCGTGAATGGCGCGGTGACGGCGCCGGAGTTCAGTCCCTCCATCAATGCGGCCACCGACGAGGCGTGGCACAATCTGGTGCAGTGGTCGACGTTGTTGGTGCCAAAACCCTGCCGGATCAGCTTCTGGAAAAGATAGGCTTCCTCGTTGGACCCCTTGGCCGAGCCGAAGCCAGCGATGCCCGAGGGTCCCTTGGCAGCATGTACCTTCTTCAAGCCGTTGGCGGCGAGGTCGAGCGCTTCTTCCCACGTCGCTTCGCGAAAGTACTTCGACACCTCTTCGCGCTTGATCTGGATGTTGGCGTCTTTCGGCACGCCTTCGCGGCGGATCAGCGGCTTCGTCAGCCGGTCGGGGTGGTGGATGTAGTCGAAGCCGAAGCGGCCCTTGACGCACAGCCGGTTGTTGTTTGCAGGGCCGTCGCGACCGTCGACGTAAAGGATCTTGTCGACCCCATTCTTGTCCTTGGCTACGTGCACCGATGTCTGGCAGCCGACGCCGCAATAGGGGCACAGCGTGTCGACAGTCTTCTCCTCGAAGGCCACGCGCCTGCCGCTCGCGCGATCGACGAGGCTGCCTTCGATCAGAGCGCCGGTTGGGCACACCTGCACGCATTCGCCGCACGCGACGCACGTGCTGTCGCCCATGTCCTTGTCGAAGTCGAACACGACCTTCGCGCCAGCCCCGCGATACGCCATGCCGATGACGTCGTTCATCTGCACCTCGCGGCATGCCCGCACGCACAGGCCGCAATTGATGCAGGCGTCCAGGTTCACGGAGATCGCGGTGTGCGAATTGTCGGCGATGGGCCGTTCGCCCTTGCCGTACCGGCTCGTTGGTTGCACGCCCATAGCGTCGATCCAGTTCCAGAATTTGGACTTGGGATCGTGCGATCCTTCGCGTGCTGGCTGGTCGGCGGCGAGTAGTTCGAACACCATCTCACGCGATTTAATCGCGCGCTCCGAGGCGGTTTTCACCTTCATACCAGCGGCTGGTTTGCGCTGGCACGACGCCGCCAACACGCGCTCGCCCTCGACCTCGACCATGCAGGCGCGGCAGTTGCCGTCGGCGCGATAACCGGGTGCGGGATGCCAGCACAGATGCGGGATCGTAGTCCCCTCGCGCTGGGCGACCTGCCAGATGGTCTCGCCATCGGCAGCCTCGACCTCGCGGCCATCGAGCGTAAAGGTGATCTTGGTCATGTGTGCTATCGGCCTCGTTGACCTCGCAGGTTGGGCCAAGCGAAGCGCGACCCAACTCTTGACGTCCTGCGTTTCAGTGTTGGGTCGCGCGCAAAGCGCTTGACCCAACCTACGATGACTCTATCGCAAATCCTCGGGAAACCACTTCAACACGCTCCTGATCGGGTTCGGTGCGGCCTGTCCCAGGCCGCAAATCGAAGCGTCGGCCATGACCTGGGCGAGGTCGGCGAGCAGGTCGCCGTTCCAGTTGCCGGCC
>CAMDMH010000146.1 GCA_945901835.1 Devosia equisanguinis
ATGCAACCCGAGCACCATCTCGGGGCCGCCCGAAATCTGCTCGGCAATGAGAATGCCCTCTAGCCGTGCTCCGATCTTCGCGCAGCGCTCGGCCAGCGTTGCGGCAGCCTGTCCCGCTGCGGCTTCGTCTCGAACCGACAGGATGACGAGACCGGCGTCGCTCTTGTGGGCCACCTGTGTCGACACGGCCTTCATCACCACCGGAAATCCCAAGCGTGCGGCCGCTGACGCCGCTTCGACCGGCGTTGCGATGATTACCTCGCGCGGCACGCGAATGCCGGCCGTGGCGATGATGTGTTTCGATTCCGGCTCGTTCAGCGGCGTCGGCGCTTCAAGTGGCAAAGTCAGCGCCTGGATCGTCCCGCCGATGGCGCCCGCTTCTGGAATTGGAGATGCACCCAGCCGCGCCAACATACGGAACGTCGTATCGAGTCCCCGCAACATCGGCAGCGCCGTGAGTGTTCCGCGCAGCTCCTTCATGTAGGGCGTCTCACCAAGTGCGAGCGGCGACAACACGGCGACCGCCGCGCGGCCATCGCCGCCGTCGCGAGCCCATCGGTCGAGCGCATCGAAGTTGGCAACCTTCCGCGCCACTCCACCCTCGCGTGGCAACTCCTCGATGAGAACTACGAGATCCGCGTCGCCTGACCTCCCCAAAGCATCGACGCACGTCATGTAGGTGTCGGTCGGAACCGTCTTCTTGGTATCGAGCGGATTGCCCGCAGTTTCGTGAGCCGCCGAGCCTTCGCCCAAGGCGTTCGCGATGGCTTCCGCCGTGGCGGGCGACAGTTTTGCCAGCGACACGCCGTGCCGTACGGCGGCCTCTGTCATCAGGCTCTTCATCGCGCCGGAATTGGTCATGAATGCGAATCGTGAGCCTCGTGGCCGCGTGCTGCGTGACAGCAACTCAGCCGCCTCGATCGCTTCCTCCAGGCTGTCGACACGGATGACGCCGCTTCCCATGGCCGCCGCATCGAATGCGTCGAGACTGCCGACCATCGCCCCGGTGTGCGCGAGTGCTGCGGCCCGCGCTTCCGCTGACCCGCCGATCTTGACCGCGACGACGCTCTTGCCTAGCGATGCCGCCTTGCGGCAGGCGGCGAGAAACCGCGCGGCGTCACGGACCATCTCGACGTAGCAGAGTACGACCCGCACGTCGGCGTCATCCGCGATGGCGTCGAGATAATCGGCAAACGTCAGGCCTGTCTGGTTGCCGCAGGAAACGATGTGCGAAACGCCGAGCCCGCGATCGTTCAGCGCGCGGTTGATCGTGCTCGTCAGCATGCCCGACTGGGTGAGCACCGCGACGGGGCCGGTGCCGAGTGGCTGCAACGTTTCGTCGGCGATGGTGACGAGGCCGGAGCGCCCGCAGGCGATCCCCATGCAGTTCGGACCCGCCGCGGCGATACCGTAGCGCTGCAGGATTTCCTTGAGCCGCAATGCCTTCGCCGCGCCGTCGAGGTCGCCGCCCTCGCCGAACCCTGCGGCAAACATGGTGGCGCTCCGCACGCCCAGGCGTCCGCCGGCTTCCAGCATTTCGATTGTGGCGTCGGCCGGAACGAACAGCGCGAGATGATCCGGCGGCTCCGGCAAGTCTTCGAGCGTCGCATAACAACGCGCGCCGAAGATCTCGCGGCGATTGGGATTTACCGCGTAGACGCCACCCTCGAACCCGAACCGCGGGAGGTTGCCCCACACGCGGCCCGACCAATGCCCCGGCCGCTCGGATGCACCGACCAGGACGACGTTGCGCGGGTTGAACAGCGCTTCGATCGAAGGGGGCTTAGACATGCCGTGCGAACGTTTCCAATCGAGAGCTGCGGGGGCGGCAGATCTATCGTCCGCTCACCCCTGCAGGACCAGTTCCAACCCTTACCGCTTGTACGGCCCGAGACCCGGACGATACGATTTCTTGTCGAGGAACTCGGTCATGCCGACGCGGTCGCCGATCTCCTTGTCGAGCCGCATCAGGCTGTCCTGCTTGACGGCCAGATAATCGCGGGCATCTTCCGGCGTCATCTTGCGCACCACGCGCACGGCTTCTTTCGTGTAGCGCAGCACGTTCGGATTGAGCTTGCTCAGCTTGGATGCGAGTTCCAAGGTCTTGGCGCGAAGCTCTGCCGCGGGAACCGCGAAGTTGGCGAGGCCCAGTTCGACTGCGCGCTTCCCGTCGAATGGCTCACCGGTCGCCGCATAGTAGACCGCATGCCGGGGCAGCATCATGTCGGACAGATTCCACGACACGATACCGCCGGGGATGATACCCCAGTTGACCTCCGACAGGCCGAGCGTCGCGTCCTCGGCGACGATGGCGAAGTCGCAGGCGCAAAGCTGCGTGAACGCACCGCCGAACGCGAAGCCGTGCACCATCGCGATCGTCGGTTTTGGGTAGCGCGAAAGCAACTCCCAGCGCCAGCGGTGGCTGTCGGCATTGGCCTTGCGGCGCTTGATCGGGTCCTTGCCGGCCTCGCGGAAATAGAGCTTGAGATCCTGGCCCGCGCACCACGCCGGCCCGTTGCCGCCGATGACGACGACGCGCGTCTCCGGATCGACCGAGATCGTTTCGAGCGCATCCACCATGTCTGCGTGCAGGCCAGGGCTCATGGCGTTGCGCTTGTCGGGCCGGTTGAGCATGATGAACGTGATATTGCCGTCGCGCTGAATCTCGACGTTCTCGTATTTCTTGTCGGCCATCGGCGTCCTCCTTTTGAAACGTTGTTCCAGAAGGCTATGCGGAAAGCGGTCGATCGGCAATCGCCCCTGAAGACATCGCCCCTGAAGACGACGCGATCAGCTTGGCGCTTCAAGCCGGCGGCAGGGCAAGCGTGTCGGTGTGACCGACGATGGCGGCGGTGCGGGTGATCGCGTGCCAGGCGCCGATGGTCTTGGCGTCGATGCGGCCGGTTTCCTCTATGGCGCCGGCGAAGCCGGTGGCGAGGTCGGCGATGAGGCTGCTGTCGGCGGGGCCCAGGCGCCAGGGGGTGTCGGCTTCCTCGACGGTATAGCCGGCAGTGCGGAAGGCGGTGGCCAGGCTCGCAGGAGCATCGGGGCCGGCCGAGATCCCGAAGCCCTTGTCGGTCTTCTGGTGGGCGATGAAGGCTTGGCGCATCGCGTTGTCGGCGGGGTGCTCGGGCTGCCAGGTTTGCACGCCGTCGTAAGTGAGGACGCTGTAGAACGCCGCGCGGCGGCTCGCGACGGCTTCGGCGAAGCGCTCGATGAATTGCGTGGAGCAGAGATCGAACAGGGCCGAGGCGGTGATGAGATCGGCTGCTTCGCCGAGCGCCGCATCGAGGTCGCGGACGAGATCGGCCTGCCGAAAGCGGACTGCGATTTCGCGGTCGTTCTTGTGCAGGATCACGCCGACGCGGCAATCCGTGGTTCCGTCGGCCCAGGCGATCAGGCGGTCCCGTGCGGCGGTGAGAAGGCGTGCGTCGTAGTCGACAAGCGTCCAGCTCTGGCGGGGCCCCAACTGCGGGGCGAGGGCGCGCAGATTGGAGCCCGTGCCGCACCCCAGATCGACAATGCGGGATTCGCTGTTGGCCGCCAGATGCTGTACCACATGGGCGGCGAGCTTCGGATCGCGCGAGCGATGGTCGACTGGCTCGCGCAGAGCCAGCCATTCCGGTGAAAAGCCGCTCATCGGGAAGTCTCCTTGATGACCGCTGCGGCGGTGCGCGCGGTGTCGTTCCAGCGGGGGAGTTGTGTGGCAGCGGCCCAGGCAGCGTCTGCGATACTGCGACGAAGCTGGCCGTCTTCTTCGAGGACACGGCCGATGCTCCAGGCGAGTGCGCGAGGGCTTGCCGGCTCGACCTTCACGGCCGCGCCATCGGGGACCGTCTCGGCGGCTGCGCCGCCGGTGGTGCAGACGATCGGCAAGCCGCGCGCGAGCGCTTCGCTCAGCACCATGCCGTAACCTTCGTAGTGCGACGCCATCACGAAGACGTCGGCGGTGTCGTACAATTTCGCGAGGTGGGCTTCGTCGACGGGGCCGAGCAACGTTATGCGGTCAGCGAGGCCTTCGCTGGCAATCTGGGCGCGCAGTGCGGCGACGGTGTCGGGGCTGCGGTCGGTTGCGCCGGCGATGTCGAGGCTCCAGTCCAGCGCCTTAAGCGGCGCCAGCGCGTCGACGAGAACGTCGTAGCCCTTACGCGGGACGATAGTGCCGACGGCGAGCAGCCGGAACGGCCGGCCGCCCGAGCCCTTCGCGCGCTGGGCAGCGTCGGTGCCGGGCTCGGCGATAGTGATGCGGTCGTCGGGGACGTCGAAATCGGTGGCGAGCGTCAAGGCAGTCGTCTTGCTGGTGACGACGACGTGCTTGGCGAGAGCGAGTGCTGCGGTTTCGAGCCGCTTCAGTTCGTGGGCGCGCTCGGGCGGTGTGCCCGCTTCCAGGCACAGCGGATGATGTACGAGGGCGACGATGCGGCGGTCGAAAGACGCGACGAGGCTCGCTGGCATCGCGCCGTAGGCGAGACCGTCGATCAGCAGTATGTCGCTGGTTCGGGTGCCCGCGATGAGGCGACGGGTTTCCTCGAGATCGGCCGGGGATGGGTTTGGATAAGTGCCCGGCAGGGCCAGATGCGCCGCCTCGATACCGTTGTCGCCAAGCAGCGCCAGCACGCGCCGGTCGTAGGCATAGCCGCCGGTGGGCAAGTCGATGTCGCCGGGTATAACAAAGATTGCGCGCGTCATGAATTCGCAGTGCTCCCGATGCGTCGCCGCCAGCGCCACAAGGCGACGCCGGCCCAGATCGCCTCTACCACGCCGAACGGCCATGCGCCCTGCAGAAAGCCATAGGCGGACGCCAGCGCGCAGGACACGGCGAAGCCCAGCACCATCCAGTGACTACGGACCTCGAAGGCGTAGAACAGCAGCATGGCGCTTACTGCGGCGAGGCCATAGAGCGTGAGCGCGTCGAGGACCATGGTACGGCGCCAGTCGGGCCGGCTCAGACCGGGCCTTCGAACCAGGCGCGGGCCAGATCTGTCTCATGCAACGTGACTTTGATCTTGGAAAGTCCCTTGCCGTCCTCGCCGAGCGCGCCGTTGCGGGCGGCCTTGGAGATCGCCTCGAACACGTAGTGGCACAAGAATTCGGTGGTCGTGAGCTTGCCCTTGAACTGCGGGAGTTCGTCGAGGTTCTTGTATTTCAACGCTTTGAGTGTCTCGCCGAGGACATCGAGGGCAGCCCCGATATCGACCACGACGTTCTGCTTCGTCAGCTTTTCGCGGAAGAACGCGACATCGACCACGAACGTCGCGCCGTGCATGCCTTGGGCGGGGCCGAAGAACGGGTCGGGCAGCGAGTGGCCGATCATGATGCGATCACGAACTTCGACGGCGAACATGGGTGGTCTCCGGGAGAATGGGCCCGCGGACGGGCGAAATGCAGCGCGGCCGTCTTCGCGGCAAATTGGGGTGGCGTCAAGGCGTGGTTGGAGCCAACGCCAGGGCATGGGCGGCGAGCGCCCTGTCAAGTGTGACCAGCCGCATCCCTTCGACGCTTGCTTGCGCCAATAGCAGCCTGTCGAAGGGATCGCGCGTCGCCGGCGGTGGTATGGCTTCGGCGAGGACGTGATGCGAGGTAATCGCGGAAACCTCGAGATTGAAGGCGCGGCAAGTTTGTTCCAAATCGCCGAGAGATCCTGCAACGCTCAACTTTCCCAGACGAACCTTGATGGCGATTTCCCATAGGCTGGCGACGCTGCAGAACAAGTCTGAGTCGAGGTCGGACAGCAGCTCCCTATGGGGCTGTGGCAGCCCATCGACCGTATTGTTTACGATTGCCAGCACGATATGCGTGTCGAGCAACAACCTCATTTGACGTCAGGTTCCTGCTCGGGCGTGGTCAGGAAGTCCTCCGGAAGCGGATCGTCGAAGTCGGGAGCAATGTACGTTACGAGTTTCGTGATGCCACGTTCCGCGAGGAAACGGCGCCCACCCTCCCGATCAAGTCCCCCCCGGCGCTTGTGCGGCACGAGTTCCACCACCGGCTCGCCGTTACGCGTGACGACAACGCGCGCGCCATCCTCCACCCGCCGGGCGAGCTCATCCAATCGGGTCTCAGCCTCCTCGATGGATACGGTTTCGACGATCTTTTCCATGGCCCGATAGTACTCGTTTGCAGGCGCAATTGCCAGTGTGCGTCGGCGCCTGGTCGGGCTGGCCAGTGGCCTTCAGCCTGATGCGATGGCCGGGGACCCTGGCGCCGTCGGGGCGTGCACGGCCCGGTCGAGGACGGCTTCGGCTGCTTTCCGTGCGTTCTCGGCGACGCCTTTGGAGCCGAGAACTTGGGCGAAGGCGACGGCGCCCTCGTGCAGCATCACCAGTTGGCGCGCGACGGTCTTGGGATCAGGGATTTTTGCAGCGCGCGTCAGTTCCTCGAAGAACGCGAGATAGAGCCGCTTGTGCATTTGGACCTGTTGCAGGACGACGTTGGGACCGCCGCCGAATTCGCTGGCTGCTGCCATGAAGGGGCAGCCGGCGAAGGATTGATCCTCGAGCCAGATCGCCAGCTGCGAGAACGTGGCGAGAATCCGCTCGCGCGGGTCGGCCGAGGCGTTCTCCACGAAGGCGCGCATCTCTTCGCGGGCGGCCTCGTCGATCTTGGCCAGCACCGCCACGATCAGATCGTCCTTCGTGTTGAAGTGACGATAGAGCGTCGCCTTCGAGATGCCTGTCGCCTCCATGATCCGGTCGACACCGGTCGCGTGATAGCCGTGCTGGTTGAACAGGTCGATGGCGACGTCGATGAGGTGCTCGCGCTTGTCGGTGCGGGACATGCTGGATTCCAAGTGAACAGTTCGGTTCACAAATTTAGTCGCACATGAGTAGTGAATCAAGCGTCAAACGCCATTGTGATAACGCACTCATATCGCTTTCGTGATCGAGTGTTATTTTCATAATGAAACAGATCAGTTCATACCAATATTCATGAGCGGCACGACCAAGAACAACGCCGCCGACGAGATCTAGAGCACCCAGAACAAGAACCACAGTAGATGATCATGAAGACCGTCCTCGCCGCCCTCGCCGTGACCTTCGCCATCGCTTCGACGGCGATCCCGGCTTCCGCGAACTACGTGGCACCGGACGCCAGCTGGCAGACGAAGGCCCTGGCCGGCACCGGCTACTGATCGAGCCGCCCTTCAGTTCCCCTCACCCTAGCACCTCAAAACAACTCGAAAACACTCAGGCGATGACCATGAAGACCGTCCTCGCCGCCCTCGCCGTGACCTTCGCTATCGCTTCGACGGCGATCCCTGCTTCCGCGAACTACGTGGCACCGGACGCCAGCTGGCAGACGAAGGC
>CAMDMH010000147.1 GCA_945901835.1 Devosia equisanguinis
AACGATGGTGGTTGACCGAACGTCGGACGACTACGATTCATACGCCTCAAGTTCGCGTCTCGCACTGCACCGTGGCATAGGGTGAGAAACGCGGGTTAGCGTCTGGGCCGAAGCCAACATAACCCATGACGATCTCGACGAGGGGTTCGCGAAGGCGCTGGCCATCCTCCGCGGCCTTCACCTGATCATCTGTGGCAAGGAGTTCGTAGCTCATCCATACGACGGCTCCGATGCAAAAGTTATCGCCGAGCATGCGATGGAGCATGACCTGCTCTATCGAGATCGGGGCACGGGGGATTGGATTGATGATTTGGTTCGCAAAACCGAAGGGCGCTAGTCCTCCCCCTTCGGCCTCCTGACCTCCGGGTTCTCCTCGAAGAACTGTTGCCGCTCCTTCGCCACCTCATCACGCAGGCGCCGCTCGCGGCCGAGATCCAGCGCTCTGTTGAGCCTGGGATCTCCCCGTAAGGCGCGCAGCATGGCAGCGTTTCCGTGGCCGCCTGCGCGGACTCCGCGATCGCTGGCGCGCTGGCGTCGTGTCGAAGACGCGCGAACAACAAGACGTGACGCACGCCGAGGCCGAGACGCGGATCGCGGCCTGGAACGCCCACGCGCGCCACGCCGACACGTTCCACTTGCGCCGCGCCATCTTCAAGGGCACGCGCTGGGAGCCCTGGCCTGGGGATGTTTGAGAGCTTTTCTTGTGCACATCTGGCGCGTAATACTGGCGGCGATTTCCGCGACGACGGGACGAGATCGCCAGGGGCACCATGGCCGACGTTTTCATTTCCTATCGCAACACGCCGGACCGCCGCATCATCGTGCGACGCCTGTCGACGATCCTCCGAGCCTATGAGATCACGGTCTGGTGGGATTACGGCCTCGAAGCTGGCGAAAGCTATCGTGCCCAGATTACGGCCGAGCTTGCGAATGCGCGGGTCGTATCGCCGCTCTGGTGTGCCGAAAGCATTCATTCGCCGTGGGTTCGCATGGAAGCAGAGCTGGGCAAGGATAAGCTCGTGCCGGCCCGGCTGCAGAAGGTGGTGCCGCCCGACGCCTTCGAGGCCATTCAAGCGGCGGACTTGATCGGATGGGATGGCGCCGTCGGCAGTCCGCGCCTGCAGGAGTTTGTGCGTCTGATCTGCAAGCGGCTCGGGCGATCGGCGAGTGCGCCGACCGACATGATCGAGGACCTCGGGCAATTGCCGGCAGTTGTGCCGTTGCCCGAGATCGCCGCGATCGTATCGCCCCCGCTCGCCCAATCCTCAGGAACAACGCACGACTACGGCTTCTGGGAGCGGCAATGGGAGAAACAAGGCGCGGGTGCCAACGTAGTGGCGCTGCGCGCCATAGCCGATGATGCGCCCCGCTACTTTGCGGATCAGGCGCGGGCACGCATTGCCGAGATCGAGGCAGAGGCAGAGAGCAGGCGCGCCAGACTACGAGTGTCGCACCCATGGCCAATACGATAACACTGGAAACGACCATGTAGCTGGCGGTTCCGGTGAAGAACCAGTCGAACAACCAAGCCAGCGCTGAAACTTCGAGCGCGAGGAAGACAAGTCCGGCAATGATCGCCAAAGGCATTGCTTCCCCCTCGGAACCCGGCCCCCTGATCGTTCCTACGGTCTAGGAGCATACGGGTGCTCGTGCGTTCGAATCAACCAAGCCTCGGCACATCTTACTCGGAGTGGGATGTGGATCGATCCTTTCGCGCAGGCGGGAAATTTACATGGACGAGGATTTGCAGATCGCAAATGCAATCGGAGAAAGTCGTCGTGTCTCAGTCCAGATGTCGCCAAATCGCAAAAAAATCAGCTATCGGACCGACTGAGCGCTTTCGAAAGTTCGGCGAAGCTGCTCTCCACATAAGAGACGTTGGCCCAGGGGCGCTGCCGCAAAATCTCGGCCAGAACTCTGGCCTGTCGCGGATCCCTGCCGAAGAGAATCTCGCGGCGGTTGAAATCGTCGTGCGGCAGGCCTGAAACAGCCGCCCTGCCGGCGGCAATGTCGTCGACGGGAGAACTACGCGCGCGTGGCAGACTGCCATTCGAATACTCCTGTGCCGAGCGTGCGTCGATCAGCACCGCGGTGTCATCATGATCGAGCACCCTCTCGACCCAACTGATTTCGACCGCGGTCGGCCCACCGAGCACGCGCCATACCGAGATTCCGAGTTGGTAGCGGCTGACGCTGGTGAAGCCCGCTGCCATCAGCTCGGCACTCAGCCTGCGGCTCTGCTGGCAGTGGGGGCCGTTGCAGTAAACGACGAGCGGTCTCGACAAGTCTCCGCCGACGATGGTTCGCACTGCCGTCACCTGGATCTGCGGTGGGACATCCAGGCATACGGCACCAGGGATATGCCCAGCGTCGAATTGAGCGCGAATGCGGGAATCGACGATGAGTGCGCTTGCTTGGTCGAGGCTGACGCGCATCTGGTCGGTGCTGATCTCCGGCGCGAGATCGCCGGGGTCGGCGAGTATCGCCTGAAAGATGTTCACCGCTGCGGACGGTGGGACGGGAGGGGACATGGGGTTCGCTCGGTTGCTTGTCTTGGCTACCACATGCGGGAATGTAGGCTTACCGTGCGCGTCATCAGGTCTCTCGGGTCTGTCCGAGATGGTCGCGCAGCGTCGTGCCAGCATATTCGGTGCGGAATAATCCGCGGCGCTGCAACTCCGGCACGACCTGATCGACGAAATCATCGAAGGCACCGGGGAAATAAGCCGGCATCACCACGAAACCGTCCGCACGCTCGGCGAGGAACCACTCCTCCATCGTGTCCGCGATCCGCTTCGGCGTTCCGTAGATCACCCAATGTCCACGCGCGGCCGCGGTCACATTATAGAGATCGCGCAGGGTCATCTTCTCGCGCCGCGCGAGTTCCAGAATGGTCTGCGAGAATGTCTGATGACCCGTGGCCGTCGGTTTGATTTCGGGTACCGGGCCGTCCATAGGATAACCTGAAATGTCGTAACCGATCCGCTGCGACACCAATGTCATCGCATTGGTCGGCGAAAGCCAGCTCTGCAGCTTGGCGAGTTGCTCCTTGGCGTCCTCATCGCTGCGCCCGATGATCGGCATCACGCCCGGCAGCAGGGCCAGGTCGTGCGGCGCCCGGCCATGCTTCACGACGCGCGTTTTCAAGCTGTCGTAGGCCGCCTTCGCCGATGTGGGATCGCCATTGACCACGGCAAATACGATGTCGGCGGTGCGTGACGACAGGTCCTGCCCGGCGGCCGAGCCGCCCGCCTGGATGATCGCCGGAGGTCCATAGGGCGAGCGCTCCATGTTGAGGGGCCCTTTGACCTGGAAATACCGTCCCTTGTGATCGAGCGCGCGGATCTTGGAGGGATCGAGGAACTGGCCGGTTCGGGGATCGGCGACGACGGCGCCCTCGTCCCAGCAATTCCAAAGCCCTCGGACGACATCGACGAACTCGTTGGCGACCTCGTAACGGTTATCGTGCTCGCGCAACCCTGCCTGGCTGAAGTTCAACGCCGCACTATCGTTGGAGGTGGTGACGATGTTCCACGCCGCGCGTCCCGCGCTGAGTTGCTGTAAACTCGCGAACGTGCGTGCCACCGTGTAGGGCTCGCTGAAGCTCGTCGATACCGTCGCGCCGAGGCCGATGTATTTTGTCGCTGCACCGAGTGCCGCGATAAGCGTCGTCGGCTCGAACCTGCTGACGAACGAGGGGTGGTCGCCAGCATCGAACAACAGTCCATCGGAGATGAAGAACAGATCGAATTTGCCGCGCTCGGCGATGCGCGCGCCGGACTGGATGACCGACAGGTCGAAATTGCTCCTGGCGGCCCCTTCCATCCGCCATCCGGCAGAATGGTTGCCCGTGCCGAGCCAGAACACGCCCAGATGCATCTGGCGCTTGGTTTTCGTCATCCCGATCGTCTCCTGATGCCGCGCCGATTTTCCATATGATGCCGCACGGCCTGCCCGTCGTCCAATGGGGAGGTGCGGTGCCTTCAGCCGAGGCGGCGGAAATATATGATGGCGAAATCCGCTGAGCTCGCATTTTCGCCGTGCCGGGAGCCGGCCGGATAAGCTGGGATGAAAGCTGCGATGGATGTTGGGATCAACGTATCGGCTCGATCGGGCCGCCGAGCCGGCCTCGTAACGCGGCTGGCCTCGGCGGTGGAGCCACGCCCGGCGGCGGCGACGAATCTCGCACTCACCCGGCCGTAGCGAACTGCCATCACGGCGGGCACGCGCCCCGAGCATCAGCCTCCCCTGCCAACCGAGGGGCTGCGACGAGGAATTTGCGAGCCCTATTGACCCCATTGCGATCCTTCTGGTCGCATCACGCCCCTGCGGCGCCGCGAATGCGATCGATGATAGCGAGCGGGTCCGCGGGGGCCGTCTCACCCCGCCACGCAACATGACCATCGGGCCGCACGAGCACGAGGGGGCGCTGATAGAGTTCTGCGATCTCCAGTCCCGGCAGATGGTAGGCTGTCATCGGCACGCCACGTTGCCGCGCGGCCGCCAACAGCGGCTTCGTATCGACCAGAGCTGACCCGGTTTTGATCAACACGAACCCGCGCCCGAATAGATCTAGCGTCGAGCGCCCGCCATCAATCACAGCATGCGGCGCGCGCGCGCCCGGGTACGTCGTAGGCGTGTAGCGTTGGACATCGAACACGGGTGCCTCCGTGCCATCCGCGCATACGATCGGCGACGGCGCGTAAGCGTAGCCTAGCGCGATCCCGTCGGACACGAATTGCCGCGTCGTCTCCGCGATCACGTAGTCCTTTATCTGCGCCCGCTCCATTGCACCTTCCGCGGAAGCTTCGAGGATCGCATGCGTGCCCTGAAGCGCTTGTCTGCGAAAACTCGCGGTAGCCTCGCCGACATTGCGGCGCGCAACCGGGAGGCGCTCGATCTCGTAGCTGTCGAGCAGTGACGACCCCGCCCAACCTGCGAGCGTCGCCTCGAGTTTCCACCCGAGGTCGAACACGTCGCCCATTCCGGTGTTGAGCCCGAAACCACCGGCGGGTGAATGCTGATGCGCCGCGTCGCCCGCGAGAAAGACACGTCCGTAGCGGAACTTGGAAGCGACCATGTCGCGCCGGACCCAGCTCTGGCAGGACATCAGCTCGAAGGGTATTTCGCAGCCGATGGCGCGGGAGATCTCTCTTGCCACATCGACTGTCGAGGGATCGCGATATGTCGTCGTGCCTTGCAGCGTCAACCGCCACAATTCTCTACCATCGAGTGCCGTCAGATTGCCCCACAACCCTTCTGGACCGACGAGAAAATTCATTGCGGTCTTGCCCTTATCGTGGCGTGTCCACAATTCTGGCGTCTTGAAGAAGATGTTGATGGGATAGCCAAGCGAGAGTTCACCTTCGAGCGGCACACCGAGTTGCCCCCGCACGGGGCTGCGTCCCCCGCAGCAAGCGACCATATAGCGGGCCTCGATCGTCTCGCGTTCGCCCGACATGAGATCAACCATTGTCGCGACGACACCTTCCGCGGTCTCGGTGAACCCCTCGAGACGCGTGCGATAGCGCAACGTCACCGACTGCAACGATGCCGCCCTCTGCTTGAGAACAGGATCGAACCAAAGCTGGTTGCAGCGCTGCGTCCGCTCTGGACTTGCCGGCGAAGCGGCATTGCCCCCATGCGTCGGGCGGTCGATCCGCGCGATCTCGTATCCCCGCATCGATGTCACGTAGACGACGGTGTGCGGATAATCGGCCGGCGTCGCTGCCTTCTTCACCGCCTCCGCGATGCCCCAACGGCGACACATCTCCATCGTCCTGGCATTCTCGACGTTCGCGCGAGGATGGGAGATTTCACCGTCTGTCTGCTCTACGAGGATGCATTCGACACCGCGCCAACCCAAATCGCAAGCAAGCCCAAGCCCGACCGGCCCACCGCCGACGATCAAGACCGGCGCAGATTTGGATTGCTGCATGATTGACAACTCGTTTCATCAGAGGGGTTACACAGGCGCGCCAGGCTCAAGACCTAATGAAGCTATACCGAACGCATAAATGTGCACACCGCGCGTCTGCCGCGACAATGCGCGACACGATTGCTTCTACCGTATGCTCCTGTAAGGTTATGCGATCCATCAAGAGCAAAAAGCCAGCTTGGGCAGGGCTGAATTATGCGTAGCTTAACCGCACTGGTCCCCACGACGGCATTGTGCTTCTCGTCGATGTCGTTGATCGGCGGCACCGCCAATGCGGACCCGGTCGCCGACTTCTATCGCAACGGAAAAATTACGGTCGTGCTCGCAGGCGGGCCCGGCGCGATCCATTCGATCTACACGCAATTGCTGGCGCCGTACGTGCGCAAGCACATGTCGGGCAATCCCTCGCTCGTCGTCAACTCGATGCCGGGTGCTGGCGGTACGATCGCAGCAAACTATCTCTACAACGTGGCGCCCAAGGACGGCGGGACAATCGGTTCCCTTCTGCCGGAGATGCCGATGAGTGCACGCTTCGGCACCGCCGGCAATCGCTTCGATCCACTCAAGTTCAGCTACCTCGCTGGCGCTGACGTCACGAATTCCACCATCACGCTGATGCGCACTGCCGGTGTTTCGAGCATCGCCGAAGCGCGCGAAAAGGTAGCTGTGATTGCGGCCGGCGGACCGGGATCGCAGACATTCATCACTCCGACAGTTGCTAACGCCGTGCTCGGCACCAAGTTCAAGGTCGTGACAGGTTACAACGGGCTCAATGCGATGGATATCGCTGTCGATCGCGGCGAAGCGCACGGTCGCAGCGGAAGCTGGAGTTCCATCAAAGCGACGCGCCCGCACTGGCTGACGAGCAACCTTGTCGTTCACCTCGCCATCGTTGGTCCAGAGCGCGAGCCCGATCTGCCTGACGTGCCCCTGCTAACCGAACTGGCCGCTACGCCGCAGGACCGCGCCGTCCTCTCTCTGATCTCTGACAATGCGCTGCTTGGGCGCATGTGGCTTGCGCCGCCAGGCGTTCCCGAAGAACGCGTCACGGCGCTTCGGGAGGCCTTCTGGAAGGCTTTGAATGATCCGGAACTGATCGCCGAGGCCAAAGCGAAGGAACTCGACCTGCGGCCACTGCCGGCGAAAAAACTTGCTGCAACAGTCGAGCAGATCATGAAGGCTGACGACGCCACCGTAGATCGGTTGAAGAGCATTCTGGCATCACCTTGAAGTGCCGGTCGCGGGGGCTCTGCTGCAGGCCGGTGGCGATCTCCTCTCCCTCGCCACTCACTCGACAACGGACGGGTCGGGCGTCCGTTCGT
>CAMDMH010000148.1 GCA_945901835.1 Devosia equisanguinis
AGCACCGCGGGTGTTCGATCCCGCCGGATCTCGAGTGGCACCGTCATCCAGACCTCCATCGAATCAATGGAGATATGGAATCACGATCTGGCGATCAGCGGAATCGCACCCACGCAACACGAGTCGAGATTATGAACCGACGGTATGAAACCTGCTGGCTTCCTCTGACGATCTTTACATCGACCTCACGCCCGATCCGGCTCGCATCGAGCAGGCGCATGATGTCGTCGACACCGGTGACCGGCAATCCGTCGAGCGCCACGACGATGTCGCCGGGCTTCACGCCGCTCGCATCCGCCGGCGAGCCGCTCGCCACGTCGCGCACGAGGACGCCGCTGGGCTGCGTGATGCCGGCGAGATCGCGCATTCGCCGAGGCATCGGCACTTGCTCTCCGACGATACCGATGCGGCCACGCCGCACGCGGCCATGCGCGAGGATCTGGCTCAGCACGTGGCGCGCCGTGTTGGAGGCGACGGAAAAGCAGATGCCCTGCGCGCCGGCGATCATGGCCGTGTTGATGCCGATGACCTCCGCCGCCGAGCTGACAAGTGGACCTCCCGAGTTCCCGGGATCGAGCGAAGCGTCGGTCTGGATCACGTCGCCGATCAGCCGCCCGTTGCTGCCGCGTAGCGAACGCCCGACGGCACTCACGATGCCGGCGGTCACGGTGCTCTGGAAGCCCAGCGGGTTGCCGATCGCGATCGCGATCTGTCCCGGCCGCACGCGCTTGGAGTCGGCAAGCCGCGCAGGCGAAAGCGTCTCGGCCGTCTCGCCGCGGAGCACCGCGAGATCGGTCTCCCGGTCGCGGCCGATCGCGCGCGCTCGGAATTGCCGGCCATCCGCAAGCGTCAGGATGATCCGGCTCGGACCGTCGATGACGTGATTGTTCGTCAGGACGATCGCGTCCGGCGATACGATCACGCCGCTGCCAGAGCCGTTCGCAGCGCGGCCTTGCCGCTCGCCTTCCACCTCGATGTGCACGACGGCCGGCGACACTGCTTCGACGACTCCCACGACTGCCGCTGAATATGCATCGAGCAGATGCTCGTCGGTACTGGCGACATCACGCGGGACATCCGCTGGCTGCGGTGCCGCCGCCGCGCGAGCCTCGTCGATCTTCACGACCTTGCGGCCAAATCCAAAACGCATGGAACCTACCGCGCCCTTTCCCCGGCCATCGCGCCGGATCGAGCGACGCATATGGGAACCGATTGTGGAGGTTTCGAGAGGTGGCCACGCGGGGCAGACCCGAGCGGAGCCAGGGGGCGTAAGCGTGAATGACTGCTCCCTAAGACGGATTTACGGAGGCGCCGGCCCCCCATATAGATCGGGGCATGCGGCCCACCGCCGCCTCGCCTGGTACCGAGCCGCCGTATCTCGATCTGGGTCAGCGAATTGATTTACATGGCTCTCTTCAGGCTCCATGCCGGGGGCGCTGGCTGCCGCTGCGAGGGATGCGAGGGAAATGTGTTCAAGAAGATCCTGATTGCCAACCGTGGCGAAATCGCCTGCCGCGTGATCAAGACGGCCCGCAAGCTCGGTATCAAGACCGTCGCAGTCTACTCCGACGCGGATCGCGAAGCGCTTCACGTCGAGATGGCCGACGAAGCCGTCCACATCGGCCCGGCCCCCGCGGCGCAATCCTATCTCCTGATCGAAAAGATCGTCGAAGCCTGCAAGGCGACCGGCGCCGAGGCGGTCCACCCGGGCTACGGCTTCTTGTCCGAGCGCGAGGCGTTCCCCGTCGCCTTGGCGAAGGCGGGTATCGTCTTCATCGGCCCGAACCCCAAGGCCATCGCGGCCATGGGCGATAAGATCGAGAGCAAGAAAGCCGCAGCCCGCGCCAAGGTCTCGACCGTGCCCGGCCATCTCGGCGAGATCGCCGATGCCAAGCAGGCCGTGAAGATCGCAGCCGAGGTCGGCTATCCCGTCATGATCAAGGCGTCGGCCGGTGGCGGCGGCAAGGGCATGCGCATCGCCTACGACGCCAAGGAGTGCGAGGAGGGGTTCGGCTCGGCTCGCTCCGAGGCGAAATCCAGCTTCGGCGACGATCGAATCTTCATCGAGAAGTTCATCGTCAACCCGCGCCACATCGAGATCCAGGTGCTGGGCGACAAGCACGGCAACGTCATCCACTTGGGCGAGCGCGAATGCTCGATCCAGCGCCGCAACCAGAAGGTCGTCGAGGAAGCGCCGTCGCCCCTGCTCGATGAAAAGACCCGCGCCGCGATGGGCGCACAGGCCGTCGAATTGGCGAAGGCCGTCGGTTACGACAGCGCCGGCACCGTGGAGTTCGTCGCCGGCCAGGACCGCTCGTTCTTCTTCCTCGAGATGAACACCCGCCTGCAGGTCGAGCATCCCGTCACGGAACTCGTCACGGGCGTCGATCTCGTCGAGGAGATGATCCGCGTCGCTGCTGGAGAGAAGCTCCGACTGAAGCAAGCGGACGTGAAGCTGAACGGCTGGGCCGTCGAATCGCGCGTCTACGCCGAAGATCCCTATCGCAGCTTCCTGCCCTCGATCGGCCGCCTAGTGACCTATCGCCCACCGGCCGAAGGCGTCGCGAACGGCGTCACGGTGCGCAACGACACCGGCGTCACCGAGGGCGGCGAGATCTCGATGTATTACGATCCGATGATCGCCAAGCTCGTCACGCACGCGCCCACGCGCATAGCCGCGATCGACGCCCAGTCCGAAGCGCTGGACGCTTTCCGTATCGATGGCATCGGCCACAACATCCCGTTCGTCGCCGCCATCATGCAGCACCCGCGCTGGCGCGAAGGCCGGCTCTCCACCGGCTTCATCGCCGAGGAATATCCGAAGGGCTTCGTCGCCCGCTTGCCGGATGCCGAGGAGCTGCGCGTATTGGCCGGCGTCGCGGCGAGCATGGACCATCTCGGCAACGAGCGCCGCCGCGAGATCAGCCAGCAGATCGCGGGTAAAGCCGTCCGTTTCGCCAAGCGCCGCGTCGTTGCCATCGGCGGCGAGCGCGTGGTCGTCGATGTCGCGGGCACGCTCGGTGAGCCGACCTATGTTTCGTTCCTCGATGCCGATGGCAAAGTCGGCTCCACCGTCGAGGTCGTGTCGGCGTGGTGGCCGGGTGATCCGGTATGGCGCGGCAAAGTCGGTGGTCGGTCGCTCAGCGTCCAGGTGCGGCCGATCTTGAATGGTTTCGAGCTCGCCTGGCGCGGCCTAGCCGTGAAGGCGTTCGTCTACACCGAGCGCGAGGCCGCCATGGTCGCGCTGATGCCCGCGAAGGTCGCTGCCGACACCTCGAAGCTGCTGCTCTGTCCGATGCCGGGCCTCGTCAAGTCGATCCAGGTGACCGTCGGCGAGGAGGTCAAGGCCGGCGATCCCCTGGCCGTCGTCGAAGCCATGAAGATGGAGAACATCCTCAAGGCCGAGCGCGACGGCACGGTGAAAATCATCCGCGCCAAGGCAGGCGACAGCCTCGCCGTCGATGCGGTGATCCTGGAGTTCGCGTGAAGCCGAAACCCGTGCGAGCCGGGGCTGTAGTCGCGCGGCGACGGTTGTTATAGCGACGAAGCCGGGGGTGAATTAGAAGAAAAGAAGTGGAGGCGGCTCTTGCGTTGAGGGGTGGTTCATGGCGCAGCGACTTGAACTCTATGTGAAGGTCGCAATGTTTGCAGCGCAGCTCGCTTTCATCGCCATTCCATCGGGATCTGCACTGTCCCAATCCACCTGCCCTAAGGTCGCCTCATCGGGCAAATCCATTGCCCTGACCGCTACGGACGGCCGCCGCAGCGAAATCTCATGGCTTGCCGGCGACCGCGTACGCATCACCGAGCAGAACGCCACGTCGCGCACCTTCCCGCGTGAGACCATCGCTGTGCGTGGCCTCATCGGCACCGAGATGACGCGGCCGAGCGGCAAGGTCACCTTCCAGTTCGCGCAGCTGCCCGACAGCCTGTTCCCGCTCACCGTCGGCAAACAGAGCGAGATCGCCTACACCGTGCAAACCGATGGCCAGCCGCCTATCAAGGCCCGCATGACGGTAGCGGCGGTGGAGGCCTTGCAGCACACGATCGGGGCCTGCACCTACGAAGCGCTGCTCGTGGGCACGATCACCGAGTTCGAGGGCGGCAAGCAGACGCCGGTTCGCTATGACGACTACGTCCCCGCACTCCAGGCCGTTGTGAAATCCACGACCTTCGACGCCGCCGCCAACACCATCCTCGAAGCCGAGTCCTTCGAGTTCGACGCCATCGCCGCGCGCTGAAGCTGCCTGCCCACCAAACAACAACCGCACGTCAGGTCAGACCGAAGTGCGCCGCAGGCGCACGAGCGTCGGAGATCCAGCGCAGGAATCCGCTGAAGCCGCCAGATTTAAGCAACTCGGAAACCACCCGGCAACCGGTGATGGGCTGCGCTCCGGCATGTGCGCCCGGAGGCTACCGTCGTGTCCCTACAACCGCTGATCCTGTCGCTGATCGACCCGCGAGGCCGCTGCAATCGCAAGGGTCTGTTCGTCGCGGCAGCCATCATGCTGGGCGCCGAGATCATCCTCGGCTTGGGGCTCTGGGCATCGGAGCGCACGTTGGACGATCCGCTCGTCGTCGCTATCAAGGCTGCGCTGATCTATCTGGCCTTCTCCGCCGCGATCCAGCGTTTGCACGATCTCGGCCGGTCGGCTTGGGCGATGCTCTGGGCCTCGCTGGCGATGCTCGGATGGTCGCTGGCGCTGGCATTTGCCGTGGTGCTGCAGATGCCACCCGATGCGATGGAGCCCGGCAAGCTCGGCTTCGCCATCGTTTTCGGCGGCATCGCGCTGCCGATGCTGGCGATGCTGTTGTGGCTGCACTTCGCTCCAGGCGAGGCCAAGCCCAACAAATACGGCCCTATCCCCGAAGGCCTCGGTTTCGCCCGCGCCACGCCCTCGGACATCGAGCCAGTTGCCCCACGAGCAACCAGCGCAGCGTGAGGCCAACCCGTTGCGCCGATGTTTTGCACCTGACTGAATAGCCCAAAAGTCGTCCCGGCACTTGTTGCCGGGACCCACGCTGCTCCGAGCGTAGTGCGTGCTTCGCGATGTATCCCGGTGACGAGCACCGGGATGACAACCAGGGCCGTAGGTTGGGTCAAGCGTAGCGCGACCCAACATTAACGCCTTGCCGAAAATGCGTTGGGTCGCGGCCAGTGGCCTTGACCCAACCTACGTGGAAGGCGCGAAACGCGCCGCGAGCGCATCACGGAATCAATATCGTAGAACCCGTAGTCTTGCGCGCCTGCACGTCGTTGTGGCACTGCGCAGCGTCCTTCAGCGCATACCGCTGATTGACCTCGATCTTGACCGCTCCGCGAGCGACCACGTCGAACAGATCGTTCGCACTCTCCACGAGGTCCTCGCGCGACGCCGTGTAGTGGAACAGCGTCGGGCGCGTGCAGAACAGCGAGCCCTTCGAGTTCAGGATGCCGATGTCCATCGGCGGCACCGGACCCGATGAGTTGCCGAAGCTGACCCACAGATGGCGCGGCTTGAGACAGTCGAGCGAGCCCGGGAACGTGTCCTTGCCGACGCTATCGTAGACCACGTCGCACAGCTTCCCGTCGGTGATCTCCTTGACCCGCTTCACGAAGTCTTCGCTCGTGTAGTTGATGACGTGCGTGCAGCCGTGCGCTTTCGCGAGCTTGCCCTTTTCGTCCGAGCCGACCGTGCCGATGATCGTGGCACCCAGATGCTTTGCCCATTGGCAGGCGATCAGGCCGACGCCGCCGGCGGCTGCATGCAGCAGCATGACGGTGCCGGGGCCGACCTTGTAGGTGTCGCGCAGCAGATAGCGAACGGTCATACCCTGCAGCATCATCGCAGCCGCTGTCTCGTAGGTGATGCTGTCGGGTAGCTTCACCGCGCGCTCGGCCGGCATCAGCCGCTCTTCGATGTAGGCGCCCGGCGGGTTCGCATACGCGACCCGGTCGCCGACCTTGAAGTCGGTCACGCCGGGGCCGACGGCAACAACGTCGCCGGAGCCTTCGGTGCCCAATACGTGCGGCAGCGACGGGAACTTGTAGAGGCCCGAGCGGAAGTAGGTGTCGATGTAGTTGAAGCCGATCGCGCGGTGCTTCACCCGGATCTGCCCCTGGCCCGGCGCGCCGACGTCGACGGCCTCCCACTTCATCTTGTCGACACCGCCGTACTCGTGAATGCGGATCGCGTTGACCATTGCAGGTTCTCCTCCCAATCGACCGATCGGCCGAATTCCGGTACAAGCGTTGAGTCGGAACACGAGGCGTGTGCGAAATGCCGCCACACCTGTGCCATGAGAGCCTTCTATGGGCTTGATGGACGGTTCACAAGTCGGTTCGAACGAACACGCGGGGCGCATGCCGGTGCTGAATAACCTGAGCAGGACAGCACTGCTGCTGGTGCCCTTTGCAGCCGCGGTCGTGGTTGCGGCGTGCAGCAATGAAGGCCCTCCGGAAATCGGCGGCAAGGGGCTGCATTGCGTCGATGACAGCCCGCAGTGCATCGCGCAGCGTTCTTCGGCTCTAGCCGACCTCAATAACGACAAGTCTCGAGGCTGGATCCGCCAGCCGCCGCAGGCATCCGCCTATGCATCGGGCGTCCGGCTGTTTGCCTATAAGCAGAAGAAGCGCGAGCTGAACTGCGAAGAGCTCAACGTAGCCCGCAGGGAGGCGGATGCCGGACCCGCCGTGTTGCGCGGTCCGGACGGCAAGCATCTAACGACGACGCAGATCGCGCGCGGCGTGATGCTGGCGCAGGAGGTCGGCCGCGAACTCACCACCGAGGCGAAGAAGCGCTGCAAGGTCTGAGATCGTTGTAGGCTACTTGGCTGCCGCGTTGGTAGATTCGGCTGTCTTCGGCTGCGACTTTCTGGCCGTGGCTTTTGCAGGCGGCGCGACCGGCGCCGGGGTGGCCGCGACAGGCTGTGGCACTTTATCGAGCGCCGCATCGATCTTGCAGCCCTCGGTGCCGCCGGCCCATTGATAGACCTCGGCACGCATGCGCCGGGCTTCTGCTTCCGGAATCCGGGAGTTATCGACTGCGATGCTGGTTCCCCCCGCCCCCGGCGTCCCGTCGATGCCCGCGCTCTCGCTCAACAAGACCCGAAAAGCCTTGTATCCCCATGGCTTTGGTTGATCGAAAGCCCGTTCGTGAACGACGATCTCGACCCCGCCGCCGTTCATCGACGGGGC
>CAMDMH010000149.1 GCA_945901835.1 Devosia equisanguinis
CAGCGTCTTGCCTGTGTTCATGGCTCCCTCCCCGGAAAATTCCGGGGAAGGATGCCTTGGGCCACTTCAAATCGACACCACGCCCAGACAGTTCACCAACCCTTATAAATCGGGCGCATCCACGCTATGCTTGCCGCCGTCAACCGGACCCTAGTGGTATAGCCCGATGATTGCGGATCGCAGGCCCAACAAGTTCGAGGTTATGCACTTGGCGCCGGCGTCGGTACGTACGGCCGAATTAGTGCTCGCCGCGGCGCTGATGATAATGATGATTGCGAACGGCAGTTTGCGCTTCTGGCAGCGGCCTTGATTTCGCGCGTGGCCGACAAGAACGAGGCCCCCGTCGGTGTCAGACCCTCCGGGTCTGACACCTTGCACAACCTCGATCCGTCTTAGCTATCTAGCATCGTCTTGGTGTCAGACCCCGAGGGTCTGACACCCAAGCATCAAGCCGGCCACTTCGCCTTGGTGCGCAACTCGGCGGCGGCAGTGCGGGCCTCGGTCACGATCCGCCCGTGATCGAGCCCGGTGAAGCGTCCCTTCTGGCGCATCACGCGGCCATCGACGATCACGGTGTCGACATTGCTCGGTTGCGCGAGCTGCACCAGCGCCTCGTAAGGGTCCCCGACCGGCGCCATGTTGATGTCGGTCGTCCGCACCAGGATCACGTCGGCGCGCTTGCCCGGCGTCAGCGAACCCGTCTTGTCGGCGATACCGAGATCGACCGCGCCGTCCAGCGTCGCGAGCTGCACGAGCCGCTTCACACTCAGCGGCGGCTTGTTGTTCAAACGATGCTGATGCAGCGCGAACAGCACGCGCATGTTCTGGAACGGATCACAATTGTAGTTCGTCGTGTGATCGGTCGACAGCGACACCTTCACGCCGTCGGCCAGCAACTCGCCGAGCTGGATCACGCCGACGCTCGAAGGCCGCCGCGCTTCGCCGATTGGCGCGAGCGAATAGCTGACGCCACGCTTTTTCAGAATCGCGCGCTCTTCCGGCGTCGTCAGCAGCGCGTGGATGAGCTGCACGTCGGGGCCGAGAAGCTCGGCAGCCTCCAGCGCCTTGATCGGGCTCGGCCCGGACGTATGCAGCGTGATCGGCAGGCCGAGCTTGCGCGCGTTGGTCCAATCGGTCTTCGTTTGCTCGATTGTCAGCACGCCGCGGGCCGCACCACCGATGCTCATCGCGCCGACGTTGCGCGAGCAGATGCCCATCGAGAGGAGACCATCCTGCGAAGTCTGACCGGCGAGCATCCATTTCGACTTGGTGCGCGACATACCCTCGAAGTCCATCGGCTGCGTGTCGGGCATGCCTTGCGCCGGACCGTAGGCGAAGCGCCCGCGAACGCCCATGTCGCGCATCGCGGAAAGCTCGGCATCGGCATGATCGGCGCTGCGGATGTTGTGCGCCCAGTTGTGCACCGTGGTGATACCCGCACTCATCGCTTCCGCGATGCCGAGCCGCACGCTCTTGTAGCTGTCGGTGGGCGCCATCAACTGACCGAGGCGGTTCGACACCGGGAAGTAGCCGAGTTCGTTGACGTCGGCGCGCACGTACGGCCGGAACATGCTCGTCCAGAAATGCCAGTGCGTATCGATCATGCCGGGCATGCAGATCATGCCGCGGCCATCGATCACTTGAGCGCCCTTGGCGGCGAGCTTGTTGCCGACTTCGACAATGGCGCCGTTGCGGATCAGCACGTCACCCGACGCGAGATCCGCGATCTTTTCGTCCATCGTCAGCACGTTCGCGCCGCGGATCAGGATGTTGCGCCGCGCGGGCAGCGATGCGGGGCGCCCCTGTTGCGCCGATAGGCCGCCGGGTACGAGAGTGGCGGCTCCGAGCGCAGCAGCGCCCGTGAGAGCAGCGCGGCGGCTCACGCGAAAGGTGGTCATGGGCTTCCTCCAGGTCGTTTTCTTTTTGAGCTGCAATCGATTGCGCGGCGACAATAGCGTGTCCACGCACCGTAGCAACCCGCACGATTCCCTCTCCCCGTCCTTCGCGGGGAGAGGGTCAGGGTGAGGGGCGGCCACTTGGTGACCGGCCGCGACGTCAACCGAACGCCACCGGCGCCAGCGCGTCGATGTCGGTCACCACGTCGATGATGACAGGCCGCTTTGCCGCCAGCGCCTTCGCCATAGCGCCTTCGAGATCGCCCGGCTTTTCCACGCGAATGCCCATTGCGCCCATGTTCTCTGCGATCGCCGCGAAGTTCACCTTCGAGAACGTCCACAGCTCCCGCGCCTGCTCGGTTTGCTGGCCGCCGTAGGCGCGATCGAACCCGCGCTTCGACTGATTGCCGCCGCCATTGTTGTTGACGACCGTCACGGTGTTGATGCCCCAGCGTGCCGCGGTCGCGATGTCGCCGATGTGGTACCAGAACCCGGCATCGCCGGTGAATGTGACGACGGGCCGGTTCGGCACCGCGCACTTCGCGCCGAGTGCTGCTGGAAACGCCCAGCCGAGATGGCCGGCGGAGCGCATATAGCTCTGGCCCGGCGTGCGGAGGTCGTACATGCCGCCCATCCACATGCCGGCGTGGCCCGTGTCGACGACGACGATCGCGTCGTCGGGCACGATCCGCGTGAGCTCGCCGCACAGCCGCTCCGGCCGGATCGGCACCGCGTTGGAGGTGAGCGCGTCCTTGTACTTCGCGCGCCACTCCGCGACGAGGCCCTGCGCCTGCGCGACCCATGCATTGCGCTTGGCTGCCGTCTTCCTGTCGGCCAGCGCCACCATCCGCGCGAGCACCATCTTGGCATCGCCGTTGACGGCCGCCTGCAACGGATAGTTGCGGCCGATGTTTTCCGGCTCGATGTCGATCTGGATCGCGGGCGTGCCGATCTTCGGGACGGCCCAGAAATGCGTGGTCATACCGCCGGTCTCGGTGCCGACGAACACCACGAGGTCCGCCTGCGTCACGAGGCGGTTGGCGCTCTCGCGCGAGTACGACCCGACGACGCCGATCGACAGCGGATGCGTGCCGGGGATCGTGTCCTTACCGTTGAGCGATGTGACGACAGGGATCTGCAAGGCTTCCGCCAGCGCTACCAATTCATCCCGCGCGCCCGACGCACGAACGCCGCCGCCAGCGACGATCACGGGCCGCTCGGCTGCCTGCATGATTTCAAGCGCGCGCCTGATGCTCGCCTCGTCGGCCATCGGTCGGAACGGCGGCACGCGCGCGAACTGCGGCTCCACCAGCGGCTCGATCTCCGCGCTCTCCTGATCGAGCTGCCCCTCGTTGCCGCGGAACTGCAGATGCACCGGCCCCGGCGTGCCCGTCGTCGCCACGCGGAACGCCTGCCGGATCATGTCGGGGAAACGCGATACGTCGTCGACCGTCGCGTTGAATTTGGTCACCGGCTCGAACGCCGGCACGTCGTCGATTTCCTGATAGACCTTGCGGAACTTCGTCTTGGGATCGCGCCCGCCGGTGATCGCGATGACAGGCGAATGTGCGAGCCAAGCATCGCGCAACCCCGCCGCGAGATTGAGCGCTCCGATCACCTGCGCCATGCAGATGCCGGGCTTGCCCGACGCGCGCGCATAACCGTCCGCCATATAAGCCGCCGTCGCCTCGGAGTGCACGTGCAGCCGCTTGATGCTCGTCCGCGTCTCCATTTCCGCGAACGTCTTGCGCACGACCGCCGGCACCATGAAGACGTGCGTCACGTCGTACCCTGCAAGCATATCGGCAAGACATTCCGCGCCCGTCATGACGCGGTTGTGGCCGGCTTTGCTCATCGTGGCGTTTCCTGTTGCGCTGTCTTTTTCCTCTCCCCGTTCTTGACGGGGAGAGGGCCAGGGTGGGGGCAGCAACCAGCACGACGCTGGCTGCCCGGTTGGCCCAGCTTCTATGCTTCATCCGGGCTTTGGACTTTCGGTGAGGCGAGTGAATTTGACCTCAAGCCCCCGTATCGCCCTTCAGCCCTGCCGCGGCGATGCCGGCCATGGCGCAGGCTTCGTCGTTGTCGGAGGTGTCCCCGGAAATGCCGACCGAACCTGTCACGTTGCCGGCTGCGTCCTTGATGAGCACGCCGCCGGGCACCGCGATCAGGCCGCCGAACAGGTTGTCGCAAGCGCCCATGAACTGCGGGTTGTCCTTTGCGCGATGCTGCAGGGCACGGCTGCCGAGGCCCATCATGATGCAGCCGTTGGCCTTGCCGAACGCGACTTTGGCGCGGCCGACGCTGGTGTTGTCCTCGGCGAGCACCGCCCGCATCGCGCCGCGCTCGTCGAGCACGACGACGGCCATCGGCTTCATCTTCTGCGCGCTTGCGTGCTGCAACGCGACGGTCGCGATCTTGTTGGCCTGCTCGAGCGTCATGGACATGGGAACCTCGTTGAGTTGGTGAGTAGTGAGTGGAATGCAGCAGCCGAAGGCCGTCAACAAAAAGAAGCGGCGCCGACCCTTTCGAGCCCGCGCCGCGACTATTGGCAGGTTGGGAGGTGAGGAACTGAGCGAGCGGGAAATCTACCCCCACTCACCACTGACCACTCACCACAGCAACCCTTACTTGTCGTTCTCTTCGCGCTTCTTGATCGCGGCCTTGAAGATGTCGCCCAGCGACGCGCCGGCATCCGAAGAGCCGTACTGCGCCACTGCCTGCTTCTCCTCGGAGATCTCGAGCTGCTTGATCGAGACCGTGATCTTGCGCGACGTCTTGTCGGCGCTGAGCACGGCGGCGTCGACCTTCTGGCCGACCGAGAAGCGCTCGGGGCGCTGCTCGGAGCGGTCACGCGAAAGATCGGCGCGCTTGATGTAGGTCGTGATGTCGGAGCCGATGATCTTGCACTCGATCCCGTTGTCCTCGACCTTGATGACTTCGCAGGTGACCGCGTCGCCCTTCTTGTACTTGGCGAGCGCGTCTGCAGGGTCGCCGCCGAGCTGCTTGATGCCGAGCGAGATGCGCTCCTTCGAGGCGTCGACGTCGAGCACGATGGCCTTGACGTTGTCGCCCTTCTTGAACTCCTTGATCACCTCGTCGCCGGCGCGGTTCCAGTCGAGATCCGACAGGTGGACCATGCCGTCGATGCCCGAATCCAGGCCGACGAACAGACCGAACTCCGTGATGTTCCGGATCGGGCCTTCGATGATCGTGCCCTTCGGGTGCTTGCCGAGGAAGTTGTCCCACGGGTTGTCCTGGGTCTGCTTGAGGCCCAGCGAGATGCGGCGCTTGTTCGGATCGACCTCGAGGATCTGAACTTCCACGGCCTGGCTCGTCGAGACGATCTTGCCGGGATGGATGTTCTTCTTGGTCCAGCTCATCTCCGAGACGTGGATCAAGCCCTCGACGCCTGGCTCCAGCTCAACGAACGCGCCGTAGTCGGCAATGTTCGTGACGGTGCCCTTGAAGCGTCCGCCGACCGGATACTTGGCCTCGATCGAGAGCCACGGATCGGCCTGCAGCTGCTTCATGCCGAGCGAGATGCGCTGCGTATCCGGATTGATCCGGATGATCCGCACCTTCACGCTGTCGCCGACGTTGACGATCTCGCTCGGGTGGCTGACGCGGCGCCAGGCCATGTCGGTCACGTGCAGCAGGCCGTCGATGCCGCCGAGGTCGATGAACGCACCGTAGTCGGTGATGTTCTTGACCACGCCCTCGATCTCCTGGCCCTCCTCGAGGCGAGCCACGATGTCGGCGCGCTGCTCGGCACGCGTCTCTTCCAGGACGGAACGGCGCGAGACCACGATGTTGCCGCGGCGGCGGTCCATCTTGAGGATCTGGAACGGCTGCGACTGATGCATCAGCGGTCCGATGTCGCGAACCGGGCGGATGTCGACCTGGCTGCCCGGAAGGAACGCCACGGCGCCGTCGAGATCGACCGTGAAGCCGCCCTTGACCTTGTTGAAGATGACGCCCTGAACCTTCTCGCCAGCCTCGAACTGACGCTCGAGCCGGGTCCAGCTCTCCTCGCGCTTGGCCTTCTCTCGCGACAGAACGGCTTCGCCGAGCGCGTTCTCGATGCGCTCCAGGTAGACCTCGACCTCGTCGCCGGCCTTGAGATCGGCGGGCTTGCCGTTGAGCGCGAACTCGCGCACGGGCACACGGCCTTCCATCTTGAGGCCGACGTCGATAACCGCGAAGTCCTTGTCGATAGAGACGATCCTGCCGCGGACGACATTGCCCTCGTAGGCGATGTCCTCGGCCAGGGTCTCGTTCAGCATGGCCGTGAATTCGTCCATGCTCGGCGTCATCGTTTTGTGCGTGTCGGTGCTCATTCAGTCTCCATCGGCATTGGTGCCACCGGCATTGCCCAAGGTCTAAGCGACCTTCGGCCATCCGGGAGGGCGGTTTCGATTTGCATTTCGGGGGCGATGATCGGGCGCGGGCCAGTGGGAATGCCGCAGCGCTTTGGGGGCGCGTCGCACAATGCCGGGCCGGCAGGCCTTTTCGTCGAACGATGTCGAGCCACGCTCAGAGGGCTAGAATGCCCATCCAACGGGTTTTGGGCGTTCCTCTCTCGCTCCAGGGAGCGAGGGGCCCGCCCGATTGGCCGATCTCCTCTTGACCGGTCCGATCGTAGTCTCGAATCACCGCTCTATAGCCGACCTGTGGGCAGCCGGCAACAGGTGGTGAGAGACGGCCCGCTGTCAGAACCTTTCGCGTGCGGGCGCCGTCGAGAGGCCGATAGTTGGACCAGCATAAACAGGGACACACCATTTTCCTGCTGCGTCCCCGGGCGAGCGGCGTTGCCGTGAGACCCGGGGCCTTTCCCCGAAATTGAGGTGTAAAGACCCCGGCTCTGCGCGCTCGGACCAGTGGGTCCGATCGCTTGTCCGGGGACGCAACAGCGTTGGGATTCCGTCGTTCATCGGCAAATGCTCGTCACCCCGGCGAAGGCCGGGCCCCAAGTCTCATAGCAGCGGGAGTTCGCCTGGCGATTGTTCGGTTGGAGCGCAGCGGAACACAAATAGGAACAGCCACCAATTCTGTTGGTGTTGTGGCCAATTTTTCGCAATCGCTCGCCCCAATCTCCCGCAGCGCGGGGCACTGGGCCCCGGCCTTCGCCGGGGTGACGACGGTGGTGAACCGGGCAGGAGTTATCCTCGGGCTCGCAAACGCTGGCTATCGTCGCTCTATCTCGTGCGACTGACAGGGCCCATGCTCGAGCTGGGGGTCTGGGAGTGCGGGAGCG
>CAMDMH010000150.1 GCA_945901835.1 Devosia equisanguinis
GCTGCGCAACACGACGCAGTAGGTATTGCTGCAGGCAACCGATCCACCCTATCGGCGGTCCCGGACAACGACACACGCACGGTTGCCCTTGCCGCAGCGACCACGCCATTTCTGGCGGGCGCTGACCGGTGTATAGTTGGTGCCCGTGATACGCTCCCTGTGGAGCATGCCGCCAGCCAACCGTTCATGAGAAATCGCCCGTGCCGCCCTTGAAGCTCAAATTCGCCTCCGCCTCCTACGATCGCATGATGCCGCTCCGGACGGGCGATATCCGGCCCGAAGGCATCGATCTCGAGTTCATTGCGATCGAGACCGTGCGAGACATCTTCGACAGGATGGGCGCCTCCGCAGAGTTCGACCTCGCGGAGTTCTCGTCGTCCGAATACATCGGGCGCTACGGTCAGGGCGACCGGTCGCTCGTGGCGCTGCCGGTGTTTCCCAGCCGCGTTTTCCGGCACGGGTTCATCTTCGTGAACTGCAACAGGATCGCCGAACCGAAGGATCTGGAGGGCAAACGCATCGGCGTGGCGCTCTACACGCAGACGGCGGCGCTGTGGATCAGGGGCATTCTCGCGCAGGAGTATGGCGTCGACCTGTCGGGCATCACGTGGGTTCAAGGCGCGGTGCAAGTCGCGGGCGCGCACGGTGCGCCCAGCCCGCCGCCCTTGCTGAAGCCCCCGCATATCATCATCAACGAAGGCGGCCGCTCGCTCGATCAGCTTCTGGACGCCGGCGAGATCGACGCGGTGATCGGCACGCGCGTTCCCGCCTGCTATCGCCGCAACCCGGATATCGTGCGGCTTTTTCCGAACTTCTGGGAGGTCGAGCGCGACTTCTACCGGCGGTCACGCATTCATCCGATCATGCACCTCGTCGCGATGCGGCGCGACGTCTACGACAAGAACCCCTGGGCGGCGAAGGCGATGATGCAGGCGTTCACCGCCGCCAAGGACCGCGCCGTGGAGTTGATGCATATCGAAGTGGCGCCGCGATACATGCTCCCGTGGTTGCAGCGCGACATCGAGGAAATGGACGAGGTTTTCGGTCCCGATCCGTGGCCTTACGGCGTGGAGGCCAACCGGCCGACGCTCGAAGCGCTGGTGCAGTACATGGTCGAGCAGCACTACATCCCAAAGGCGATCCCGTTGAGCGAGCTGTTCGTGGGGGAGTGATGGGCGCGGGAAACGTCGGCGGTATCAACCCCAACCGACAAAAATCCTTCCCTGCCGAGGGGGAGGGGGACCTTGTGCCATGGTGATGCGGGGCCGACGAAAGATCTGACGAGCCTCGACGAAAACCCCGACTCTGGGACTCGACAATTCGTGGGTGGTGGGCCATCTACGGGAGATAGTATTCGCCAATCGCGTGGCTGGCCACGATCGAGCGGCCACCCCGACCCAATCCTTGCCGGAGACGAGGCCATGTTCATCCAGACCGAGGCGACACCGAACCCCGCGACGCTGAAGTTCCTGCCGGGCAAGGAGGTGCTCGCGGACGGCACGGCCGACTACCGCGCGGCGAACGAGGCCAACGGCTCACCGCTGGCGCAGCGGCTGTTCGAGGTGGGCGGCGTTTCAGGCGTGTTCCTGGGACCCGACTTCATCTCGGTCACCAAGGCCGATGGCGAATGGCAACACCTCAAGCCCGCGATCCTGGGCGCGATCATGGAGCACTACATGTCGGGGGCGCCTGCGCTCGACAGCGGCGGCACCAATGATGCGGCCGGCGTCAACTACGACCCGAAGGACGAGGGCGTCGTCGAGACGATCAAGGAACTGCTCGAAACGCGCGTGCGGCCGGCCGTCGCCAACGACGGCGGCGATATCACGTTCCACGGCTTCCGCGACGGCGTCGTGTACCTTCACATGCGCGGCGCATGCGCGGGCTGCCCCAGCTCGACGGCTACCCTCCGCGGCGGGATCGAGAACCTGCTGAAGCACTTCTGCCCCGAAGTACAGGCGGTCGAAGCCGTGGCGCAGTGAGTTTCGCATTCTGAGACGCCATGCGGGTCCGCGGCCCCGCGAAACGAGATATCATCAGCTCTGCCCTGGTATCGAGGGCGGAGCCATCTGTCTGGAGCTGACCTCGCGTGAACGTGCTGGCGTTCGATACTTGCTTTTCATCCTGCTCGGTCGCTGTGAGCGCCGGGCGGGAAGGTGGAGCGCCACGGATCGAAGCCGAGCACCTGGACATGAATACGGGCCACGCCGAAGCGCTGATCCCGATGATCGAGCGCGTGGTGGCGCGGGCCGGTATCGCCGTATCGGAAATCGACCGGATCGTCGTCACGAACGGGCCGGGGACATTCACGGGCATACGCACCGGCGTTGCCGCGGCACGCGCGCTGGCGCTGGCGACGAGGGCCGAAATCGTAGCGGTTTCGAGCCTTTGGGCGATTGCGGCGGGTGCGCTCGCGACCGGCGGTCTTCGAGCCGGCATCGACGCCCTGCTGATCGCCATGGATGCGCGCAAAGGGCAGATCTATGCGCAGGTCGTCGATATGGCCGGCCGCGAGTTGACAGAGCCGCAGCTTCTGGAAGCCGAGCAGGTTGCTGGATTGGTGGCAGAGCTTCGCGTTGCCGTGGTCGGGACGGGTGCTGCCGTTGTCATCGCCTCGTCGCATGAGACGGGCCGCGTGATATCATCGGTCCGAAGCGCGACATTTTCGGCTTCGCCCGATGCGAGGCACTTGCTAGCCGCCGCCGATCGACGTTCTATGAACGGGCCATTGCTGCCTCACTATTTGCGCCCACCCGACGCCAAACCGCAGGCGGACAAGTCGCTGCCTTGGAGCACAACATGACATCTTCGGAGAGCCGTGATCTAAACATGGTGAGCATGTTGTGGGCGGGACCGGAACTCGCACCCGACATCGCCGGCCTGCATGCAGGGCTGTTCGACGAGCCGTGGGATGCGACCGCGATTGCCAAGCTGCTCGAACATCCAGGCGCTACCACGCTGATCGCGAAGGCGGGTTTTCCCAAAGCGAGCGTCGGATTCGTGATGGGGCAGATCGCGGCCGACGATGCCGAGGTGCTGTCGATGGGCGTCACCAAGGAGTGGCAGGCAAACGGGCTGGCGAAAAAGCTGATGGAAGGCCTGGAGCGCGCGCTGAAGCGGTCGGGTGTGAAGCGGCTCTTTCTGGAAGTGGCGGAGGACAATCCGTCGGCGCTGGCAGTCTACAAGACCCGCGGTTTTGCCGAAATCACTCGTCGCAAAGCGTACTACGCGCGCACTGGCGGTACGGCGGTCGACGCGATTGTCATGAGCAAGAATTTGTGAGGCGGCTTGGCTAGCGCGGCGCTTTCAGCACTCGCCAGTCGCCATTGGGGTCGTCGGCGCGGGTTTTGAGGGCGGTGGCGGCACCACGAGCGAAGCGCTCGGCGATCGCCACGCGATAGTGCAGCGGATCCCAATAGTTCTCGTCGTGGCGAGTGATGTCCGACGCGATGCGGAAGTCGAGCACGGGAATGCTGCGCGGCGCGGCGAACGCAGCGATACGTGACTTGCACTCCGCTTCCTCGATCGCCTTGCGCGAGCCCGGCGTCGGCTGCGCCATGACATGCACCGGCGGCAGGACCAAAAGCACGCGCTGCCACTTGCCTCGATCGATCAAGCTTTCCAGCCAGGCCAAGGCGGGGAACTGCCAGCGCGCCCGCTCATCGGCCGACGCCACCTCGGGCGGCACCTGCGGTTCGGGCAGTCTGCGGAGACCGTCGCCATAGATCTTCACCTGGGCCTTGGCGAGGTCGTAGTCGCGTTCGGGCGGCGTGAAGATCTCCCAGCCGTCCGGAGGTAGGCGCGGCTTTGCGAGGCCCAACGCGGCGCCTGCGCGACGTCCGGCGATCTCGAGCGCCCTGGCATTGAGCATGTAGGCGAGGTCATTCCAGGGATCGTCGTCGTACATCCACTCCGGGAAGCCGCGGAACGTAATGCGTTCGCGGTCGGCGTTCACGGCGCACCAGACCCAGTCGATGCCGACGACGAGTGCGTGGGGCTTGGGCTGATGGCGCAGGAACAGCTTCGTCAGCTCGGTCTGTTCCCAGGCGGTGCCGGCGTTCATCGCGACGTTGGTGAAGCGGCCACCGAGAGCGTCCGCGAACGGCCTTGGGTCGAGCAGCCGGGAGGTCGAGGTGCCGATGATTAGGCTGTCGTAACGGCCGGAGCGGACGACCGAGGGATACTGGTAGCGCTGATTGTCGTCGGTCATCACGTGCCCGCGGAGCACGGTGTTCGGCAGGTTGCCGTAGGGGTTCATGGCGAGCACGAATGCGCAGAGAGCCAACAGCGTGCCGGCGAAAATGCCGAGCGTCAGCTTCACGTGACGGGGCCAGTTCATCGATGGGGTCGGCGGCATCGTCACCCCTCAGAACTGGAAGTAGATGAAGCTCGAGGGCGCGCCGCGGCCCACCTCGACCATGACGTAGACGGCGGCCAGCGCGGTCGCTGCGGCAAAGGCCGGATGCGGCCGTAGGAAACGTTCGACGGTTTCCGGGTTCGGGCGCTTCAGCAGGGCAAGGACGGCCGCGATTGCAACGAGGATCGCGGCGCCCGTCGTCCAGCGATTGCCCATGCCGCCGAGGCCCAGCGCGCCGGCTGTCATGTTCGCCACGACGCCCATATCGGGTGCGCGGAAGATCATGAAGGCGGCCGTCACGAACAGGATGGTGAGCAGCCAACCGAGCGGCGCCGGCATGGGCAACTTCGCCTGATCCCACGCGCGGCAGACGACGAGGCCCGCGCCATGGATGAGGCCCCACAGGATGAAGGTCCAACCCGCGCCGTGCCAGAGCCCGCACAAGCCCATCGTGACCAGCGTGGCGAAGACGAAGCGCCCGAAGCCGAACCGACTGCCACCGAGGGGAAGGTAGAGGTAGTCACGCAGGAAGCGTGACAGCGACATGTGCCACCGCCGCCAGAAGTCGCGCAGCGATGTCGCGCGATAGGGCATCGCGAAGTTCATAGGGAAGTGCAGGCCGAACATCAGCGCGAGGCCGATCGCCATCTCGGAATAGGCCGAGAAGTCGAAATAGATCTGTAGCGAGAAGCCGAGGATTCCAAGCCAGGCGTCCCACAAGCCGGGCGTGCCGGAAGCAGCGCTCGCGTAGATGCGGTCGACGTGCGGGGCCAGTTTATCGGCGATCAGCACTTTCAGCAGCAGGCCTGCGACGAACAGCGTGATGCCCTTGGCGAGGCGCTCGGCGAGGCCCTCTCGCAAGGGGTCCTTGTCGAATCGCGGTATGATCTCGTTGTGGCGGACGATCGGGCCGGCGATCAGATGCGGGAACAGCACGACGAACAGTATGAGGCGGCGCAGCGGATACTGCGGGGCGTCTTGCCGGGCGAGGTCGATCAAATACGACACGCATTGGAAGGTGAAGAACGAGATGCCGATAGGCAGAATGATGTCGGCTTTCGGGAACGATAGTCCGGCCAGCGTGCCGAGGTTTTCGAGCAGGAAGGTCGTGTACTTGAAGAACGCGAGGGACGCGAAGTTGAGGGCCACGCCCAGCCATAATAATCCCTTGCGGCCCGACGCACCGTAGGCGCGGGCGATCAACCAGGTGACGACGATGTGGGTCAGCAGCAGCGGCAGGAAGCGCACGTCCCACCAAGCATAGAATACGATCGAGGCTGCGATCAAAGCCCATTCGCGCGCGTGGACGCGGCAGGCCAGCGCGTAGTACAGCGCCAACGTCGCGGGCAGGAAGACGAGCACGAAGGATTGGGCGTGGAACAGCATGGGCCGGGGATTTAGCGGACATCGGTCCCGGTGGGTAGAGGCGATGGCCATCGGCCTGCCGATGACCGGTCGAGCGTGGCGTCCGTGCGCGGGTCGCCCCAGGTGCGCGAGCGGAGGTAGAGGGCGACAATGACGACCGGTCCGGATGCTACGCGCGCCAATCATATCTGAGGGTTGCGCGGCGGCGCGGACTGCGGTTCAAATGCTGCCAGAATACACTTTGCGCTCGCGGCCTCGCCAAACCGACGATGCTTGAAGAGACGTTCCTTCCGTTTGGCGATAGCAGTAAAGTCCCCCGACAACGACAATGGCTTGCGAAGGCTCACTACCATGATGAAGCTCGATGGTTACTTCCGCAGCGGCGCGGCCTATCGCGTGCGCATCGCGCTCAACCTCAAGGGCATCGAGGTCGAGCAGATCTCCCGGCACCTGCGGAACGGCGAACAGCGCGATCCGGCCTACCTCGCGATCAATCCGCAGGGGCTGGTGCCGGCGCTGGTTCTGGAGGATGGCACGGTCCTCACCCAGTCGCTGGCGATCATGGATTGGCTGGAGGAGACGCATCCGAACCCGCCGCTGCTGCCGAAGGACCCGATCCGCCGCGCCAAGGTGCGCGCGTTCGCGCAGTCGATCGCCTGCGATACGCATCCGGTGCAGAACCTGCGCGTGCTGCAGCGGGTGAAGAGCCTCGGGCAGGACGATACCGCGTGGGCGCGTGCGATCAATCTGGAAGGACTGACCGCCGCCAACGAACTCATCAAGGGCGAAAAGGGTCCGTTCTGTTTCGGTGCGGAGCCTACGCTGGCCGACATCTGCCTGATCCCGCAGGTGGCCAATGCACGGCGATTCAAGGCGGATATCTCGGGGCTGACGCGTCTGCAGGAGGCGATCAAGGCCTGCGAGGCGCACAAGGCGTTCCAGGACGCCGAGCCGGAGAAACAGCCGGATGCTGAGTAAGGCAGGCGTAGGTTGGGTCAAGCGGCGCTGTTTCTGCGCTGCGCGACCCAACATCCACGCCGTGCCCAAGATTGTTGGGTCGCGGCTCGCAAGGGCGAGCCTTGACCCAACCTACGGAGATAACAATGACCACCTTCAAGAAGCCTTTCATCATCGTCGGCGGCGGCATCGGCGGCATTGCCGCGGCCATCGCGCTCTCGCAAAAGGGCTATGCAGTCCATGTGATCGAGCAGGCGCCGGAGTTCGCCGAGATCGGCGCGGGAATCCAGCTCGGCCCCAACATCGTGCGGGCGCTCGACCGGCTCGGCATCAAGAAGCAGGTGATGGACATTTCCTGGCTACCACCCGCGCTCGTGATGCGCGACGCACTCGACGGGCACGAGATCACCAAGGTGCCGGTGAAGGAAATCTTCCCGCTGCACTACAAGGAGAACTACG
>CAMDMH010000151.1 GCA_945901835.1 Devosia equisanguinis
GGGAGATTCAGGTCGATGCGGACATGGCAGGCGCCAAACGCGGCCCCCGCCAGGCCCTCCGAGAGCCGACAGGCGCTTGCAACGCGCCCGAACCAGCAAAAACGCGCAGCGGGTCCAAGTCTTTGAATCCAGTCCGACAGGCTGCTAGCTATGGCGCTTCTGTCATTCGGGTTCATTGCCGCCGTGGTGTTCGGGATGGTCTAGCGACCGTTCGTCTCCGGGCAATCCGGTAGCCTCGGCAAGATCTTACGGTCTGCTACAGGATACCAAAAGCAGAAGGACGCAGCGGTTTCGGCCCCTGCCTCCTTCTCGTTTCAGCGTGCTCTCCCAACGACCTCTCACCCAGCCCTGGAACTCAGCGCTTGATCGAATATCCCAACACCACGCCGATCAGCGGATAGGCCGTGAGCGGCACCCCCTTCACCACCCCCGCGATCGCGCGCGTCACGTCGGGAAACAGCGTGATAGCAGCTCCAATCAGTCCGCCGACCAATGCGAACGAAAGCTTGCCAGTTGACGGCTGCGCGACATCCTTCAGCACGATCGAGCCCAACACTCCGATGAGCCAAGCCAGGATCGCGAACACCACCGCATACATGAAGATGTTGAGCTGCGGACCGAACGACGGCAGCTTCTTCACGATCTCAGGCCCGAAGAACCAACAGACCGCCAGCTGCACCAGCAAAAGCACCAAACGACCGAGCATGACATCCCCCTGATCCGTTGCGAGTCCCACACGGATCGAGGCTAACAGCCGAATTGAACGCCGTCATCAAGCCGCTACACGTCGTGCACTGGGCTCGTAGTTGAGCACCGGTGCCAGCCAGCGCTCGCATTCTTCTATCGTCCAGCCCTTGCGCGTGGCGTAGTCGGCCACCTGATCTGCCTCGACCTTGCCGACGCCGAAGTAGTGCGCGTCCGGATGCGCGAAATAGAGACCCGATACGGCCGCTCCCGGCCACATCGCGAAGCTCTCCGTCAGCTTGATGCCGGCCACCCGCTCCGCATCGAGCAGCTTGAAGATCGTCTCCTTTTCCGCGTGATCGGGCTGGGCCGGATAGCCCGGCGCCGGGCGGATGCCGACGTATTTCTCAGCGATGAGATCATCCGGCGAAAGCGCCTCGTCCTTTGCATGGCCCCAGTATTCCCGCCGCGCCCGCTCGTGCAACCGCTCGGCGAAAGCCTCCGCCAGACGGTCGGCGAGCGCCTTCAGCATGATGCGGCTGTAGTCATCGGTCTTCGCGATATGGCTCTCCATCGCCCCTTCTTCGCCGATCCCCGTCGTGACGGCGAATGCGCCGATGTAGTCCTTCACGCCGCTGTCCTTGGGCGCGACGAAATCGGCAAGCGCCGTCTGTGCACGCTCGCTCTTGGCGTCGCGCGCAATCTGCTGGCGCAAGGTGTGGAAGGTCGCAACGCGCTTCGACGCATCGTCCGCCGCGAACAATTCTATGTCATCGCCGACAGCATTGGCCGGCCAGAACCCGAGCACGGCGTTCGCCGTCAGCCACCGCTCCTCGACGATCCGCTTCAACATCGCCTGCGCATCCGCCAACAGCTTGCGCGCCTCCACGCCAACGATCTTGTCATCGAGGATCGCGGGATAGCGCCCGCGCAGCTCCCACGTCGAGAAGAACGGCGACCAGTCGATGTACGGCACGAGTTCTGCGAGCGGATAGTCGAGCAGCGCCTTCGTGCCGGTAAATCCAGGCTTCACCGGCGTGAACTTCGACCAGTCGATCTTGTGCCGATTGGCGCGCGCATCTGGCAGCGCGACCCGCACCTTCTTGGAATCGCCCCGGAGATAGCCGTCGCGAACCTTCACGTACTCGGCGCGAACCGCATCGACGTAGCCCTTGCTGTCCGTCTCCGACAGCAGTGTCGAGACCACACCGACGGCGCGGCTCGCGTCCGTCACGTAGATCGCCTGCCCCCGCGAATAGTTTGGCGAGATCTTCACCGCCGTATGGACCCGGCTCGTCGTCGCCCCGCCGATCAGCAGCGGCACCGAAAAACCCTGACGTTCCATTTCGGCCGCGACGAAGCACATCTCGTCGAGCGACGGCGTGATGAGACCCGACAGCCCGATCACGTCCGCCTTCTCGCGCTTGGCCGTCTCCAAGATCTTCGCCGCCGGCACCATCACGCCGAGATCGATCACCTCGTAGTTGTTGCACTGAAGCACAACGCCGACGATGTTCTTGCCGATGTCGTGCACGTCACCCTTCACCGTGGCCATGATGACCTTGCCGGCTGCCGGCTTCAGATCGAGACCCGACGCTTTCTTCTCCGCCTCCAGGTAAGGTTGCAGATAGGCGACGGCTTGCTTCATCACGCGCGCCGACTTCACCACCTGCGGCAGAAACATTTTGCCTGCCCCGAACAGGTCGCCGACCACGTTCATGCCCGCCATCAGCGGGCCCTCGATCACGTGCAGCGGCTTGTCGAAGGAGCGCCGCGCCTCCTCGGTATCCAGCTCGATGAACTCCGTGATCCCCTGCACCAGCGCGTGCTTGATCCGCTCCGTGACGCTGCCGCTGCGCCAGGCGTGCTCCTGTTCCTTCGAGACAGCCCCCGTACCCTTGAACCGGGCAGCCACCGCGAGCAGACGATCCGTGCCGTCCTCACGCCGGTTGAGGATCACGTCCTCGCACAGTTCGCGCAACTCCGGATCGATGTCGTCGTAGACCGGCAAGCCCCCTGCGTTCACGATCGCCATGTCCAGGCCGGCCGAAATCGCGTGGTAGAGGAAAACGGAGTGCATCGCCGCGCGCACAGTCTCGTTGCCGCGAAACGAGAAAGACAGGTTGGAGATGCCGCCGGAAACATGCGCATGTGGCAGCGTCTGCTTGATCCGCCGTGTCGCCTCGATGAAATCGACGCCGTAGTTGTTGTGCTCGGGGATTCCCGTGGCGACTGCAAAGCAGTTCGGATCGAACACGATATCTTCGGGAGGGAACCCGACCTTCGTCACCAACAGATCGTAGGCGCGCGCGCAGATCTCGACTTTGCGGTTTGCCGTGTCCGCCTGCCCCTGCTCGTCGAACGCCATCACGACGACGGCCGCGCCGTAGCGGCGAACCTTGCGTGCCTGCGCCAGAAACGGCTCCTCGCCTTCCTTCAGGCTGATCGAATTCACGATCGCCTTGCCCTGCACGCACTTCAAGCCCGCTTCGATCACGCTCCACTTGGAGCTGTCGATCATCACGGGCACGCGGGAAATGTCGGGCTCGGACGCGATGAGATTGAGAAACGTGGCCATCGCGTACTCGCTGTCGAGCAGGCCCTCGTCCATGTTCACGTCGATGATCTGCGCACCGCTCTCGACCTGCTGGCGCGCGATCGTGAGCGCCGCGGAATAGTCGCCCGCCTCGATCAGCTTGCGGAACTTCGCCGAGCCCGTGACGTTCGTGCGCTCGCCTATGTTGATGAACGCGGTTGCGGCTGTGGAGGTTGTCATGTCACTTGCCCGTTCGAGGAACTCAGAGGCCACTGCTTCGTCCGCGCCGCATCGATCAGATCGCGCACGGTCACGGGAATTCTCCCCGAGCGCCGCACGCTCGCAATTGAGAACAAGCGACTCAGCACCGCGATCAGAAGGCTGCACGTAACGTAAACAGCCGTGAAGAAACCGCTGCTCGCGAGCAGTGCCGAACCCTCGGCGCCGAACACCCGCGCAGCCCCGCCGATCAGGTGCATCGCCAGCACGCTCGTCGGCAGCGCCACAACCATCGCGACGGCGATCGGCCATCCACGCGATGCGTCGTTGCCGAAGTGGCGGTTGAAGTCCACCTGCGTCATGTCGATTCCGAACTCGCGTTCCATTCTCAGCATCAACTCACGGGCCCGATCGCCGGTACAGCCCAGATCGTTCTCGATATCGCTCTCCGGCCTGAGTGCGAGAATGTTCCAGCCCGCCTCATCCGCCACCACCTTCATCACCCGCTCGCTCAAGTCATCGACCGGAAAACCAGTCACGATCTTCCCCCTGAAAGTTCAACCGTGCACGAACGGCTCCAGCCCCGACAGACGCATCTTCACCGGCGGCTGGGCCGGCTTGCGCGGCGGATGCTTCGACACGTGCGCCTTGATTTCCGCGATGTGCCCCGGCGTAGAGCCGCAGCAACCGCCGACGATATTGAGCAGCCCGTCCCGCGCCCACGGCTCGATCTGACAGCTCATGTCGTGCGGCGTCTCGTCGTATTCGCCCATCGCGTTCGGCAGACCGGCGTTCGGATAGGCCAGCACGTACGTGTCTGCGATCGCGGCGATCTCGGCGATGTAGGGCCGCATCGCCTCCGCACCCAGCGCGCAATTGAGCCCGATCGCGAACGGCTTCAGATGCCGCATCGAATACCAGAACGCTTCCGGCGTCTGCCCCGACAGCGTGCGCCCCGACCGATCCGTGATCGTGCCGGAAATCATCAGCGGCAACTCGATGCCCTTGTCGTCGAACGCTTCGAGCACGGCGACCCCGGCTGCCTTCGCATTGAGCGTGTCGAACACCGTCTCGATCAGCAGAACATCGGCGCCACCTTCGATCAGCCCCTTGGCCTGCTCGAAATAGGCCGAGCGCAACTCGTCGAACGACACGTTGCGGAAGCCTGGATTGTTGACGTCCGGCGAGATCGACGCAGTGCGGTTCGTGGGCCCCAGCGCGCCGGCGACGAAGCGCGGCTGATCCGGCGTCTTCGCGGTCCACCCGTCGGCGGCAGCACGCGCGATCTTCGCCGCCTCCAGATTGATCTCGTAGGCGAACTCCTCCATGCCGTAGTCGGCCATGGAGATCACCTGCGCATTGAACGTATTGGTCTCGACGATGTCCGAGCCGGCGGCGAAATAGCTGTCGTGGATCTCGCGGATCAGCGCCGGCTGAGACAGCACGAGCAGATCGTTGTTGCCCTTGACGTCGCGATGCCAATCCTTGAAGCGCGGTCCGCGATAGTCTTCCTCGCTCAACTTCCGCGTCTGGATCTCCGTGCCCATGCCGCCGTCGATGACCACGATGCGCCGGGCGACCGTTGCCTTGAGCGCGGCGATGCGTTGCTCTCTGGTCATGCGCTCAACGCCTCCTGCTGCTTGTCGCTGGCCGCCGCGGCCGCTGGACGAAGCCCCAACAGATGACAGATCGCATAGACGAGGTCGGCGCGGTTGAGCGTATAGAAATGAAACTGATGGATGCCCTGGTCGACGAGATCCATCACCTGCTCCGCGGCTACCGCTGCTGCCACGAGCGAAGCGGTCGCGGGATCATCGTCCAGCCCCTCGAACCGCCGCGCCATCCACACCGGCATCGACGCGCCCGTGCGCGCCGCGAAGCCTGACACCTGTTTGAAATTGTGAATGGGAACGATACCCGGCAAAATCGGCACATTGATGCCGGCCGCCCGCACCTTCTCAAGAAACCGCAGGTACTGCGCATTGTCGAAGAAGAATTGCGTTATGGCCCGCGTCGCGCCTGCGTCGATCTTGGCCTTGAGATTGTCGATGTCCGCGCTCGCAGACGGGCTTTCCGGATGCATCTCCGGATAAGCCGCCACCGAGATCTCGAACTTGGCGAGCCGCTTCAGTCCGGCGACCAGATCTGCTGCGTTCGCGTAGCCTTCCGGCTGCGGTTCGTACTTCGTCCCCGGCCCCGCCGGCGGATCGCCACGCAGCGCGACGATGTGACGGACGCCGGCCTGCCAATAGGCCCGTGCCACCGCGTCGACCTCGTCGCGAGTGGCCTGCACGCAAGTCAGATGCGCTGCCGGCACCACCATCGTCTCGCGCACGATGCGCGACACTGTCGAATGCGTGCGCTCACGCGTCGAGCCGCCTGCACCGTAGGTCACGGAAATGAACTCGGGGCGCATCGGCTCCAGGCGGCGGATCGCGTTCCACAAGCCTTCTTCCATCTTTGCCGACTTGGGCGGAAAGAACTCGAACGACACTTCGATGTCGCCCGAGCCCAGGATGCGGCTCCGGCGCTGACTTTCACTCGTCGTCATGCTGCATTCTCCACTTGGGTGACTGGGCGCCCCGACGCGGAATGCCTCGCGGTCTGCCGCAACTCGCCAACCCAGATCGAAACCGTCACCTTTCCCAGCCCGTCCGCCGCCGGCGGCACGAGGTCTCGCGAATCCTTTAGCTCGAGACCCGCTGCATCGAGCCAGTGCGCAATCTCGGACTTGCCGAACCCCAGCCGCACATGCGCGAAATCCTCGCGTAGGAATTCGTGGTCGTGTGGTGCAAAATCGACAAGCAGCAACCGCCCGCCCGGCGCCAGAATACGCGCCGCCTCCTCGATCGCGCGCGACGGCTGCGACAGGAAGTGGAGCACCTGGTGCATCACGACGGCGCTCGCGACGCCATCATCGATATTCAAGTTGCAGATATCACCCTGGCGAACAAGCGCCTGCCCGAGACCGGCACGGTCGAGCTTCGCCCGCGCGTAGGACAACATCGCGTGGCTGGCGTCGATGCCGAGCGCCCGGGCATAGCGCCCCTCGAACAATTCGAGCATTCTCCCGGTCCCCGTGCCGAGATCGACCAGCAGGTCGAACGGCCCCGGCCCCAGCGCGGCCAGCATGGCCGCCTCGACCTGCGCCTCTTCGACATGCAGCGACCGAATGCTGTCCCACTCGGCCGCTCGCGCCATGAAGAACTGTTGCGCGCTCTCCTCGCGCTCTTTCTTAAGAGCGTCGGCCCGCTGCGCGTCCCGCCCAGGCAGACCATCCGTCCGGCCCCCGATCGAGCCCAGGATATGCCGGCCGATCTGCCCAGCAGCCGTATCGGCCGCAAGATGAAAGTAGGCCCAGCTGCCTTCCCGCACCCGCTCGATCAAACCGGCCTCGGCAAGAAGCTTCAAATGCCGGCTGATCCGCGGCTGGCTCTGCCCGAGAATTCGCATGAGATCCTTCACGTTGAATTCGCCCTGCGAAAGCAACAACAGGATGCGCAACCGCGTCGGCTCCGCCGCGGCCTTAAGGAGCGTGACGACTGCATCGGAATCGAGAAGCGAGGACATCACCTGAGCCCACAACAGACAAGCTGCCAGGACAATATAAAGATATCTTTATGTGTCAAGAAAAACTTGGGCACATCCCTCTTTGGCTGTCGAGGACCTTGCTCGGGCCCATGAGCGGGCATG
>CAMDMH010000152.1 GCA_945901835.1 Devosia equisanguinis
GCATCCTACGAATGGCGCTTCAATCGCCGCTTCGATCTGGCCAAGAACATAGAGCGCCTCGCCCGCGTTGCGGTCGCAACCGCGCCACGACCCTACCGGTCGATCGCCGCGGTCAGGCCGGCAGAGGTGATGACGGGGTAATCACGTGCGCGGATGGGGGCCGAAGGCCGGGTCGAAACAGAGGCATGCGGGAATGGACAAGGCGGCGAAGCGAGCGTCAGACGTGCTTTCCAGGGATCGAGCGATGGATGACGGCGAGTTGCTGCGGCTCGAGGCGGAATACTGCTCCCACGGCGATACCGTCCACTACACCAATCCGCCCAAGCTTTTCGAGAGCTGCGACGGCTCCTACATGTTCGACGCTGCCGGCACGCCCTATCTGGATCTCCAGATGTGGTACTCAGCCGTTAACTTCGGCTATCGGAACGAACGGTTGAACGATGCCGTCCGTCGCCAGATGGACCGCTTGCCCCAGGTCGCAAGCCAATATCTCCACCGCGAGAAGATCGAGCTCGCCGCCTGGATCGCGCAAGACGCACAGGACAAGTTCGGCGAGAAGGGGCGCGTCCACTTCAACGTCGGCGGCAGCCAGGCGGTCGAGGACAGTCTCAAGCTCGTGCGCAACTTCAAGAAGGGCAAGAGTCTGATGTTCGCCTTCGAGGGCGGCTATCACGGCCGCACGCTCGGCGCCTCGGCGATCACGTCGTCCTACCGCTATCGCCGCCGTTACGGCCACTTCGGCGACCGCGCGTATTTCCTGCCCTTCCCCTACCACTTCCGTGCGCCCAAAGGCATGAGCAAGGAAGAGTACGGCGAGCACTGCGTCGGCCAGTTGAAGCGACTGTTCGAGAGTGAATACCAGGGCGTCTGGGATCCTAAGACCGGCGAGGCGGAATACGCGGCCTTCTATGTCGAGCCGATCCAGGGCACTGGCGGGTACGTCATTCCGCCCATGAATTTCTTCAAGGGCTTGAAGAAGATCCTCGACGAGCGCGGCATCCTGTTGGTGGTCGACGAGATCCAGATGGGTGTCTACCGCACGGGTAAGCTGTGGTCGATCGAGCATTTCGGCGTCAAGCCGGACGTGTTGGTGTTCGGCAAGGCGATCACCAACGGCCTCAATCCGCTTTCCGGCATCTGGGCCCGCGAGGAGCTCATCAACCCGACGATCTTCCCGCCGGGCTCTACCCACTCCACGTTCAACGCGAACCCGATGGGCACCGCCGTCGCCCTCGAAACGCTGCGGATGATCGAGGAAGGCGACTATGCCACCTCGGTGATGGAGAAGGGCGCCTACTTCCTCGAAGGCCTGAAGGACCTGGCAAAGCGTCACAAGATCGTCGGCGACGTCGATGGCCTGGGCCTCGCGCTGCGCATGGAGATCTGCGCGCCCCACGACAGCTTCACGCCGTCCAAGGCGCGTGTCGAACGCATGGTCGACGAAGGCCTTGAAGGCAAGATCGAGATGGACGGCAAGCGTTACGGCCTCGTGCTCGACATCGGCGGCTACTTCAAGAACGTCATCACGTTCGCCCCGAGCCTCGACATCAGCCGCAGCGAAATCGATCTCGCGATGAAGCTGCTGGATCGCCTTCTGCACAACGCCGGTCAAAAGTGAGCTGGCTGGGAGCGCACACATGACCCAGAGCCAGGCCCAGATCCAGGCCGATCCGCCCATCGTCGACCGCAGCATCTTCCACGAAGGCGGCGATACCGGAATTCTCTTGATCCACGGCCTCGGCGGCACGCCCGTCGAGATGCGCTTCGTCGCCCAGGGTCTCGCGCGTGCCGGCTACACGGTCTATTGCTGCCAACTCGCCGGTCATTGCGGTACGCCGGATCAGTTACGTCTCTCCCATCGCGAGGAATGGCGGGCGAGTGTGCTGGCGGCGCTCGACAAGCTGAAATCCCGCTGCAGCACGATACTCGCGGGTGGGCTGTCTATGGGCGCGCTGCTCGCTCTCGATGTAGCCGAGCGCCGGCCCGCCGACGTGCAGGGGCTCCTGCTGTTCGCGCCTTCGTTCAAGCTCGACGGCTGGGCGATGGGTTGGATGAGCCGCTACGTCCTCCCGCTCGTGCGCCCGACGAGTTACTGCTCCAACATCTACATGAAGGAACACGAGCCCTACGGCATCAAGGATGAGCGCATCCGCGCTTTCATCGTCAACGGCATGCAGAGCGGTGACTCGAGCGCTGCTGGCGTGTTTTCGACACCGTTGCACTCCTTCGCGCACTTCAGCGCGCTGTCGGCGGATGTGAAGCGGCGGCTGTCGCGCATCACGGCGCCCACGCTGATCCTCCACCCGCGCGAGGACGACATGGCGAGCCTCGGCAACGCGATCACGATCCAGCGACGGTTGACCGGCGTCGTGGAACTCGTGGTGCTCGATGACAGCTATCACATCATCACGCTCGACCGGCAACGCCACCTAGTCGTCGATCGCTCCGTTGCGTTCGTTCGGAGCCTCGGGCGCCAGCTCGGCGTGGAGATTTCGGATGCGGCGCGACGGCCGCGCCAGCGCGTCGAATAGCCGGCAGCGGTATTCGTGTCGCAGGTGCGCCGACAGTGCGCGACCAACTGATTCAATGCTTACCGTCAGAAGCTCTTACCCTGTGAAACGGCTGTTCATCGAGGCTGGTCTGTCGTAGTTTACCGTAGTTCCTCGAGAGCGAGGGCCATGACCGAAAACTCGACCAGAAAAACAGCCGACAGCGCTGCGAAATGCGGCGTATCGATCGCTGACATCGTGCATGACGGCGGTCGTTTCGGCTTCCTTTTGATTCATCGTCTCGGCGGCAGGCCGGCTGACGTCGGCTATGTCGCGACCGGGCTCGCGCGCGGCGGCTATTCCGTCAATTGCCCTTTGCTTTATGGCCATGGCGGTTCGCGCGCGCTTCTCGGCGCGACGACGTGGCGCCAATGGTACGCCAGCGTGTGCGCCGCGCATGATGCGCTTGCCGCCCGCTGCGACACCGTGATGGTCGGCGGGCTCGGCGTCGGCGCCATGCTCGCTCTGGAGCTTGCAATCGAACGGAAAAGTTCCGTCCACGGCCTCGCACTCTTCGCGCCGACATTTTGGCCGAACGGCTGGGCGATGCCCTGGTATGGCAACGCGCTGAAGCTCGTCGGCAGCAAGCGCCTGGCGAACCTTTTCAGGTTCGACGAACGGCCACCTTACGGCATCAAGGATGATGTACTGAGGGGCGAGCTGTTGCAGCAACAGGCGCGCGATGGCCGCCCGCATGACGATGTTCAGGGCCGTTCCGGCGGCACGCTGCTGGAGGTCAAATGGCTCGCAGCCCACGTCACGCCGAGATTGCGGCGGGTGACGCAGCCTTGCCTGGTCTTCCATCCCCGCTACGACGACCGCAGCGCCTTGTCCGCCAGCCAGGATCTGCAGAAGGCGCTGGGCGGCGTGGTAGATCTGATCGTGCTGGACGACAGCTACCACCTAGTCACGCTGGACCGTCAGCGCGACCTCGTTCTGGAGCGCGTGCTGGAATTCGCCGAGGCGCTCCCGCGGTTCATATCGCCCGCAAACCCGGAACAGGTTGATTGATCGGCCGCGGCGCTGCAGTTTGAGCCTGAACATCCAAACCCGAGCAGCGGAATTCCAATCGTGACCAACACTGGACAGACAGGCACTGAACAGGCTGGCGGCGACCGGCGCAATGATGCGACGCGCTGGTTCGAGGCACTCCGCGACGAGATCTGCTCGAGTTTCGAGGTGCTCGAAGACGAGTTGCCGGCGACCGCGCCGATGGCTGATGACGCACGAAGCCCCGGCCGCTTCGTTAGGACCCCCTGGCCACGCTCCGACCATAACGGAATGCCTGGCGGCGGCGGCGTCATGAGCCTGATGAAAGGCCGTGTGTTCGAAAAGGTCGGCGTCCACACCTCGACCGTGTTCGGCGAGTTCGCGCCCGAGTTCCGCAAGCAGATCCCCGGCGCGGACGAAGACCCGCGCTTCTGGGCGTCGGGCATTTCGCTGATCGCGCACCCCGTGAACCCGAACGTGCCGACCGTGCACATGAACACCCGGCACGTGATCACGACCAAATGGTGGTTCGGCGGCGGCGCGGATCTGACGCCCATGCTGAACCGCCGCCGCACGCAGGAGGATAGCGACGCGGTCGCGTTCCACACCGCGTTGAAAGCCCCGTGTGCCGCGCATCCGGTCGCCGACTACGAGCGCTACAAGACCTGGTGCGACGAGTATTTCTATCTGCCGCACCGCAAGGAGATGCGCGGCATCGGCGGCATCTTCTACGACTACCTGACGCCTGCCGAGGAACAGGGCGGCTGGGCAGCGGCCCTCGCCTTCACCCAGGACGTCGGCCGCGCCTTCAGGCACATCTATCCGATGATCGTGCGCGGAAACTGGACCGCACCGTGGACCGAAGCCGACCGCGACGAGCAACTCGTCCGTCGTGGCCGTTACGTCGAGTTCAACCTGCTCTACGATCGCGGAACGATCTTCGGCCTCAAGACCGGCGGCAACGTCGACTCGATCCTGTCGAGCATGCCACCCGTCGTGAAGTGGCCGTAGGGGCTGTAGGGCGGGTAAGCGGCGCATTTTCGCGCTGCGCAACCCGCCTCTTTTGCGATGATCGAGATAGTTGGCCGGTTACGCTACGCTCACCCGCCCTACGGTATTATTCGCCGCTCGCGACCTTGGCTGGCCGCACCGGACGGCGAAGGAATGCCGGCACGTTGTCGGCAAAACCGCTGCCCGAGGCTTCGGGCTGACGGCGGCCGCCCTCACGCGGCGTCCGATCGCGATCACGCTGTTGCGCGGAACGTTCCGGACGCTCTGGCCGCGCCTGACGATCCTGGCCTTCAGGGCGCGCTTGACGCTCCGGCCGGTCCTGACGCTCGGGCCGCTCCTGACGCGGAGGACGGTCCTGCTGCGGACGTGCAGCCTGCGGCGGACGCGGCTGCCGATCGCCCTCGGCTCGCGGATGATCGCCTTCGCGCGGCGCCCGCTCGGAACGGCGGCCCTCGCGCGGTGCGCGCTCTGGTTTCGCTTCTATGGCGGGCTGATCGCCCATGCCCGGGATGGCCTCGGCCGGCCGAGGCTCGCGCCGCGGACGATCGCGCCGGCGCTCGCGCGGCTCGGAACGCTCTGCTCTCACTTCGCTGACTTGACCCTCGGCCACGAGCCCTGAGGAGGCACCAGCCGCGATCGGCAGTTCACTATCTATCCGGTCTTCGCGCAGCGCATCACGACGCGGGGCTTCGCGTCGCGGGCCCCCTTCACCGCCACGACGACGGCCTTCGGGACGGGCGCCAGAGCGACCTTCGCCACGCCCCTCGCTGCGGCCTTCGCCTCGTCCTTCGCCACGGCCACCACCGGCCTTGCGATCTTCGCCTCGGCTGCCGCGTGTTGCACTGCGGCCGCGCCGCTTGCGCTTGCCGGCGTCGGCGAAGTCGGCCTCAGTCGGCGGCTCGCCGATCCAGACCGGCTGTTCGCCCGTGACCTTCTCGATATCCTTGATGAGCTTGAGGTCTTCCGACGTCACGAGCGACAGCGAAACGCCTTCCTTGCCCGCACGGCCCGTGCGGCCGATGCGATGAACGTAGTCGTCGCCGGCCCAGGGGATGTCGTAGTTGAACACGTGGCTGACATCGGGGATGTCGAGGCCGCGAGCGGCAACGTCCGAAGCCGCGAGCAGCATGAGGTCGCCGGCGCGGAACTTGTCCAGGGTCGCCATGCGCGAGGTCTGGTCCATGTCGCCGTGCAGTGCGCCGGCATTGAATCCGTGCTTGACCAGCGACTTGTGCAGGATCGCGACATCGCGCTTGCGATTGCAGAAGATGATCGCGTTACGGACCTGCTCGGAGCCGATCAGCTCGCGCAGCAATTCGCGCTTTGCCCAGTCTTCGCCGTTCGCACAGAAACGGAATTTCTGGGTGATGGTCTTGGCCGTCGTCGCCGGCTTCGCCACCTCGATCCGGACGGGATCCTTGAGGAAGGTATCGACGAGGCGCTTGATCTCCGATGGCATGGTAGCCGAGAAGAACAGCGTCTGGCGCCGCGGCGGTAACATCTTGCAGATCTTCTCGATGTCGGGAATGAAACCCATGTCGAGCATCCGGTCGGCTTCGTCGATCACGAGGATCTCGACGCCCATCAGCATGATCCGGCCGCGTTGCAGATGATCGAGCAGCCGGCCGGGCGTCGCAATCAGCACATCCACGCCGCGATCGAGCTTCTTGACCTGATCGTCCATCGACACGCCGCCGATGAGCAGCGCGGTGTTGAGCCGGTGGTTGACGCCGTATCGATCGAAGCTCTGGGCGCACTGGGCGGCCAGTTCACGGGTCGGCGCGAGGATCAGCGAGCGCGGCATCCGAGCCCTGGCCCGGCCCGTCTCGAGGCGCTCGATCATCGGCAGTACGAAGGAGGCGGTCTTGCCGGTGCCCGTCTGGGCGATGCCGAGAATGTCGCGGCCTGTCACGGCGACGGGGATGGCCTGGGCCTGGATCGGCGTCGGCGTGGTATATCCGGACGCGATGATGGCGGCCTGGAGCTTGGGGCCGAGCGGAAGCTCGGCGAAGGTGGGGTTCTCCAAAAGTGTACGTCTCCCGAGCATCTCTTTGGTGGGTCGCTGCGGCTTCGAGCCGGGTCGCGACACACGCGGGTCACAGCGCACGGCACCCGCCTGTTGCGAGCTGTCGCGGTCTAAGGGGACGCAGGGGGATTTGAGAAAGCCGGTAGTGTGCCGCTATACAGGGCAGATCGTATAGAGGGCAAATCGAGCTTGCGAGATTTCTTCGAAGCAAGCGCACTGGGCGTGTCAAAAGGGATCAATGTATCGAGACCCCTGCGTTCTTGACGCTCGGCTCATGACACAGAAATCCGCTGTTTTCAAGGCTGCAAGCAGGAACTCGCCCCTACTCCCGGCGTTTTGAGTGGAGATCCGGCAACCAGCGGCCCAACGGCATCACATCATATACAACGGGCGCACACCCCGGGGAGAGGTTCGAGATGACGGAAACGATGACGGAACCCTTGGTCCTGATTCCCGGGTTGCTGTGCTCTCCCGCGCTTTTCGCTCATCAAGTCAAGGCTTTGGGCAGGGGGCGGACGGTGCTGGTCGCCGACCATACGCGCTC
>CAMDMH010000153.1 GCA_945901835.1 Devosia equisanguinis
CCAGCGAATCCGTTCTACAGTGTGTCGGCATCGGGCGCCTGCTCCGCTTCAGGTGAAGTCGTTCTCGTAAAACAACTTTCCCTGATTCGGAGGCCCGATGTCGTCATCCATGGTGAGAAACGCGGGCTAGCGCAAACACATGGGAGAAGTGGCTCCACGATTTCGGAGGGTATGGTGAGTAGATTGTCTGCCTGACAGCGGGCACGGTTGGGCCGGGCTTCGACGCATACCTCATCGATTTTCCGGGCCACCTCACGGGACTGCAAACGCAGCACCGCTGTCGCGCACACGCACAGGGTCTCTCGGGGGCAACCTGACTCGTCCGCCGCTCGGTCGGTGCTCATCATGCTCCCTCGATATCTGCCGAACGAGAAACGATGCGTGGCCGGCTTCGCGGAGCAGAGATAAGAGACATGGCGGCGCGATATCAGGTCGTGGACTCAATTGACCGCAGGTAGATGCATATGGATGCAAGCTGGATGAAGGCGAAGAAGGTCGCACCGAGCTTTTCCTAGCGGGTGGCGATGCACCGGAACTGCTTCAGCTTGGTGAAGAAGCGTTCGACGAGGCTCCTCTCGCGGTAGATTACTTTCGTCCAGCGATACTTTATTCTTGCGGTTCGGGATGTTGGGGATGGCGCCTTGATCACGGATGCAGGCCCGCACGCTGTCGGCGTCATAGCCCTAGTCGGCAATGACGATAGCGCTTGGCTCGTGTCCCGCCAGCAGGGCTTCGGCGCCGGTGATGTCGTGGTTGTTGCCCGGCGAGATCAGCAGCCGCACCGGCTGGCCTTTCGCGTCGACGCGCGCGTGGATCTTGGTGGTGACGCCCCCTCGGCTTCGACCGACACAACGAACTCCACTCTTTTTTTGACCCCGGAGGCGTGCTGATGAACGCGCACGATCGACGAGTCGATCATCTGCACCTTACCGTCGTGGGCTTTCACGATGGCGTCCATGAAGCGGATGTAGACCGTCGTATAGGACCCGTAGTGTTCTGGCATGTCGCGCCACGGCGACCCGGCGCGCAGAATGTAGAACATCCCATTGAGGATTTGCCGGTTGTCATGCGGCTTCGGCCCTCGCCGATCCATTGGAATCAGCGGCTCGAAAACGCTCCACTCGAAGTCCGTGAGATCGTAGCTTCCCATGATTCAAGGTCCGATGTGCGGAAGCGTGAATCACTGTTCGATTCCGGTGTCTAGAATTGATTGAGTAGAAAGCCTACCGTTACACTTGGACCAAGTTCGTGAGGCACTGGCGAGTGCGCCGCCAGAGAATGCTCATTCAGCGTAGTGCACATCGAGGAGCAGCCATGTCACTGCAAGCGTATGGCGAAAGATGGCTAGACGTGGACGGGATCAGAACCCGCTACTTCGAGGCGGGAGAGGGTGAGACACCCATCGTGCTCATTCACGGCGGGCAGATGGGGGACGCTTCGGGCGGCGAGAATGCCGAGGATTGGGACCTGAACTTTCCCGCGCTGGCACGACACTTCAAGGTGATTTCGATCGACCGGATCGGGCAGGGCTATACCGACAATCCAAAGCGCGACGAGGATTGCACGATGGCTGCCTCTGTGCGCCACGTCACTCGTTTTCTGGCGTTGCTGGGGAAGGGGCCCTACAATCTGGTCGGCCATAGTCGCGGTGGATATGTGGCGGCTCGGATAACGCTCGACACGCCTCGCCTCGTCAACAGCTGCGTGATCGTCGACAGCAATACTGCGGCACCCGGTACGGGCCGCAACGACGTGGTGTTCTGCACCAATCCCTACGTGCCCGGCACGCTCTGGTCCTCGCGCTGGGTCTACGAGCAGTACTCGTTCCGCTCCGATCACATCACCGACGCGTGGCTGGCGATGAAGCAGAAGATCACCGAGTCGCCGAAGAACAAAACTGCCATCTCCAAGATGCATGCCGAGGGGCAGATGGCTTCGCGCTTCCTGCCGGAGCTGCTCGACGACAAGGACGAGTTCTTCATGCGCATCAAGGCCGACGGTTTTCGCCGGCCGATCATGCTGGTTTGGGCGTGGAACGATCCGACGGCTCCGATCGACCTCGGCATGAAGCTCTACGACGCAATCGCGGAAAAGACGGCGCGGTTCAGCATCCACATTCTGAACGAAGGCGGGCATTTCAGCTTCCGCGAGCGCCCGGCGGGGTTCAATCGCGTCATCACCGAGTTCGTGGAGGGCGTCGCCCATGGCAACTAAACCGAAGAAGCCTGCGGCGGCCAAGCCCGTCGCATCGAAGCCTGCCGCTATGGATGGCGATGCATCGTGGCGCCCGGATTCCCTCGACATGGGCCCGGAGCGCTGGATCGACGTCGACGGCATCCCCACACGCTACTTCGAGCAGGGCGCCGGCGAGCGCATCGTGTTCATCCACGGCGTGCAGATGGGCTCGACCGACGGTTCGAGCTCGGCTCGGGCTTGGGAACTGAACTTTCCCGTGCTCGCGCGTCATCACAATACGATCTCGCTCGATCGGCTCGGCCAGGGCTACACCGACAACCCGAAGACCGATGCCGATTATACGATGCACGCCAGCGTGCAGCACATCATCGCGTTCCTCGATAAGCTCGGAAAGAAGCCCTACCACCTCGTCGGCCACAGTCGTGGCGGCTACATCGTCACGCGCATTGCGATGGAGCGCCCCGATCTCGTGCGCACGAGCACTTGCGTGTCGTCAGGCACGCTGTCACCCGGCACCACCCGCACGCATCTGGCAGTGAAGAACCGTCCGCAGCCCGAGGCCACGCGCGAGTCGATTCGCTGGTATCTGGAGAACTATTCGTACAATCCCAAGATCGTCACCGAGGCGTGGATCGACGACAGCCTCGCCATAGGCATGACCGAGCGCAATCGCCGATCGGTCGACAAGATGGGCAAGGAAGGTCTCCTAAAGAAGCAATTCACCCCTCAATTGCACGCGCAGCGCAGCGAGGTGCATCGCTGGTTGATTGATCAGGGCATGCCGTGCCCGACCCTGGTGGTATGGGGCTACAACGATCCCGGCGCCACTTTGGAGGCCGGCATGCATCTCATCGAGTTGTTCATGAAGCGTCAACGCAAGACCGAGGTGCGCATCTTCAACCGCTCCGGCCACTTCGTCTATCGCGAGCACCCCGCGGCGTTCAACCGGATGCTCGATGCGTTCGTACGGGCGCATTCATGAATGCTCTGTCTCGTAGGGGTGAGTGAGCTTGGAAATGAGGGCGCCGCTTGAATACAGGCTCTGTCCAGGGCACGTTGGGCGTTGCCCCAATCCCCGGCGAGGGATGCCCTCGACAATCGGAGAACGAGTACATGAGCGCGATCGATAAATTTGTGAATGCCGTACGCGACGTCTTCGCCAACACGCCCGATGCACGCGCCCAGGCGCGGCAGATTTCCGGCCACATGAAAGCGCTGCTCGCGAGCCCGGGCCTCATGCAGGAGATCGAGCAGAAAGGCGGCGGAAAACCCGGACGCATCGACTTGCACATCGACGACAAGTATGGCCACCCGGGGCCCGGCTTCTGTCTGATGACGTCGCTCACCCCGAAAGGCAAATCAACTGGCGGCGCAAGGGCGCATGACCACGGCGCCTCCTATGTCGTGTACGGGGTCTACAAGGGCGCAATCGAGCAAACCAAGTACACGTGGACGTATAGCTCAGCGGGCGATTGGACCGCACCAGAGCTCAAGCCGGGCGATCGGTTCGTACAGAAGCAAGGCGAAATCGCCTACTTCCTGCCCGGCGAGATTCACAAGACAGCCGCCGTTGGTGACGATCCGCCTGTTGTCCTGAGGCTCGAGGCGCAATTGCTCGACCGTGTCGCGCGGCACACCTACGATCTGGAGAGCCACCAAGCCCTGTCGCACCGGTGATCGACGGCGGTGCCTCTATCCGCGTTCACCGTCCGATCGACGATTTGCAAACCGGTAAACGATGACCAAGACCATTACCCTCGCCATCGACCGTTACGATCGGCTGATGCCATTCCACGACGGCACCGTGGAGCTGCCGCCCGGGCTCGATCTGAAGGTGTTGCAGGTCGGACAAGAGGGGCGACTGCGCGAGGGTGCCCATCGGCACGAGCGCATGCTGCAGGAAGGCGAGTTCGACGCTGCCGAGGTATCGTTGTCGTCTTATGTGGCAGCCTGCGCGCGCGGGATGGTGTACACTGCAATTCCGGTGTTTCCGCGCCGCCTGTTCAGCCTTGGCCAAGTGTTCGTCAATACGCACTCAACATATTGCCATCCGCGCGAACTCGCGGGCCGCACAATTGGCCTGCAGTCCTTTCAGACGACGCTCGCCGTGCTGGCGAAAGGTGACATGGCCGCCGCGTACGGCCTCGACCTGCGCTCGGTGCGGTGGCTCACGCGCAGCGCGGAGACGGTCGAGGTCGCGCCGGCGCCGGGCTTTCGCGTGGAACGGCTGCCGGCGGGCTTGGGTCTGATCGACGCACTTGCGCAGGGCAAGGTCGATGCGATTTTCTACTCGCGGACGCCGTGGCGTGATCCCGATACAAGCCTGCCGATCCGGCGTCTGTTCGCCGATCCCCAGGCGGAGGAAAGCCTCTACTTCACGAAGTACGGCTACTGGCCGATCATGCATCTCGTGGCGCTGAAAAAAGCGGTGGCCGAGCGTCAGCCAGAGCTGCCAGGGCTACTCATGCGCGCATTCGAGAGCGCACAGGGTATCGCCGACGGTTACATCGATGATCCCGGCTGGTCTCGGCTCGCTTGGACCAAATACGCGCGTGAGCGCGAGACGCCGGCATTGGGTGCGAAGCTGTGGCCGCTCGGCGTGGCCGCCAATCGGGCCAACCTGGAGCGCTTCATCGGCTATTCACACGACCAGGGCATCATCGACCGACGGATCGCGGTGGAGGAGATGTTCCACCCATCCTTGCACGGCACATGACGGTTCGACGGTGTCGGAATGTTTTCCGACGACCGTCAAGCGCTGATAGCTCGCCCGCTTGGCTGGATGGCTACTGTTTCCGGCTGACGCCGACCACCTTGGCGATGGCGGCAACCTGATCTTCAAGGCTCTTGAGTTCGATGGCGAACTGCTCGGGGCCGGTGGGTTCCAGGATATGGGAGGCTGCACGCAGACGCCGCGCGATTTCGGGATCTTTGAGCGGCTCCATCATGTCGGCAGCGATCTGCTTCCTGAGTTCCAGAGGCATGCTCGACGGCCCCCACGCTCCAATCAACGAAAGTGACTGGAGCGAGGGAAAGCCCGATTCCACCACAGAAGGCGCATCCGGCGCGAGATCGCTACGAGCGGCAGCAGAGACGGCCAGGAGTTTTGCGCGGCCGGCCTGGATCTGGGCAAGCGCCACGCCGTGCGTGACGCCGAGAATCTGGATGCGGTCCTGGCCCAGGTCCGTCGGTGCCTGCGTGATGTCGCGATAAGGGACCTTGGACATCTTTAGCCCCTGCTCGCGCAGGAAGCCTTCGAACACGAACTCCGTGAAGCCCGGCGTCATGCCATAGTTCAGCTCGCCGGGCTTGGCGCGGACCAGTGCAACGAACTCCTTCAGGTCCTTCGCTGGAAGCGAGGCGGGAGCGGCCAGCACGAGCAGTGCGCGCGACAGCTTGACGATCGGGTTGAGATCGCGCGCAGGGTCATAGGGCAGGTTCGCGTGTTGGTAGGGGTGCATGCAGAATGTGCTCGTCGGAGCGAAGAATAGGACGTGATCGTCCTTGGCCTGCACGAAGGTGCCGACCGCCAGCAGGCCATCCCCCCCCGGGCGATTTTCCACGACGACAGGCTGCCCCCACTTCGTCTGCAGACGCTCGGCGAGCATACGCGCCATGATGTCCGTGCTGGAGCCAGCGCCGAACGGCAACACGAGCTTTACGGCGCGTTGAGGCCAGGATTGGGCTTCGGCGGTTGAAGACGGCACGGTTGTGACGGTGGCCACCGCAAGCAAGAGTGTCGCCACGAGAGCACGCATGAGATCCTCCTTTGTTCTGGGGCTGGCCCCATCCCACCGCTTGCGTTCAGCCGAACGGGACCGCAGCCGTAGGAATAGCCCCCCTTTCTGAAACGCTATTTCACTCCGTCTGTTTTGTGAAGTCAGATGCCCCGATTTCAACACCGCTTCACCTCCACTGGCTTCTAGACGCGTGCTCGATTAGCATCATCCCCGACACCACGGGACCGGAACCAAGCTGAGGGAACATGAATCTCCACGGAATCGACGTCGACGTCGTGCGTAGGGGCAAGGGGCAGCCTCTCCTGATGCTGCACGGCGGCGGCGGACCGTTCGCTGCCATGCCGTTCGCGGCAAAGCTCGCGGAACGGTTCGAGATCATTGCGCCCACCCACCCCGGATTCGGGGGGAGCCGGATACCCGACAGCTTCACGCGCGTCGACGATCTCGCCTTTCTCTATCTGGATCTGCTCGACGCGCTCGACCTGAAGGACGTCGTTCTGCTGGGCGTTTCGATGGGCGGTTGGACGGCCGCCGAGATGGTCGTGATGAACGCACAGCGGCTGTCGAAGCTCATCCTCGTCGATTCCGTCGGCGTGAAGGTCGGCGGCCGCGAGGATCGTGACATCGCAGACGTGTTCGGTTTGCCGAGCGAGACACTGAGCAAGCTGATGTGGCACGATCCGGCGAAGGCGCCCGACATCTCGAAGCTCACGGACGAGCAACTGACAACGGTTGCAGCCAACCGAATGGCGCTCGGCGTCTACACGTGGGAGCCTTACATGCACAACCCGAAGCTGCCGCAGCGGCTGCACCGGGTCAGGATACCGACGCACTTCATCTGGGGAGCCAGCGACGGGGTCGTCACCGCCGATTACGGTGCCAAGTTCTGCGCCATGATCAAGGGCGCAACGATGACCGTGATCGAGAAGGCCGGGCATTCCCCACAATCTGAGCAGCCCGATGCGTTCGTGGACGCCGTGATCAAGTTCGCCGCCAAGTAAAGGAAGCAAAGCAAATGAAGACCTGGTGGTTCACCGAAGACTGCTACCCGAACCTGCCGGAGTCGAGCAACTATCGCTCGATCCGTGTCGACCTGCCCAACAAGCATTGCGATCCAGACACCGCTCACGAGCTCTATAATCGCTATCTCGATCTGT
>CAMDMH010000154.1 GCA_945901835.1 Devosia equisanguinis
CCCGTCACTCGAACTCGGAAAACAAGGGGTTGGCCTGGATGTGCCAAGCGGGGCGCAACGAGCTGGCGACACGCGCGAATGGCACGGGCATGGCTTCAGTGGCCGCGATGCAGGGCCAGCGACACAGGCGCGCCTGCTGGCTGCTCACGCCCCGGCTGAACGGGCGGCTCGTCGGCCATCACGTCCGCATTTCACCAATCCGGAATCGGATCCGAGCAGGGAGACAATTGCAGCACTGGGTCACGAGCGTGGATCAAGTTGCCGCGGCCGGCGCGGTCGGTCAACCTCAGAAAGCGGAAGCTCGGTGTGGCCAGCGCCGCCCAGGTGGCCGCTCCTCAACCTCGGGTCGGTGTCCGAGGGCAAGCACAGCCCTCCCCTTGAGCTGGGGTGAGGGCGCCAAGCGCTGCGCTTGCCTACCGCCTGATAGCGCGCCACACCTTCTCGGGCGTGAGGGGCATGTCGATGTGGGTGGCGGAGCCGGGCGGGAGGGCGTTGACGACGGCGTTGACGAGGGCGCAGGGGGCGGCGGTCGTGCCGGCCTCGCCGACGCCCTTGGTGCCGAGTGGGTTCGTGGTGCAGGCGGTGCCGTCGAGATGGACCTGCATGACGGGGAAGTCGGCCGCGCGGGGCATGCCGTAGTCCATGAACGAGCCGGTCAGCACCTGGCCGCTGTCGGCGTCGTACATCATGTGCTCCTTCAGCGCCTGGCCGAGACCCTGCGCGACGCCGCCGTGCACCTGGCCCTTGAGGATCGTGGTGTCTAGCACGTTGCCGCTGTCGCAGACGGCGGTGTAGGCGACGACCTCGACTTCGCCCGTGCCGGGATCAACCTCGACCTCTGCGACGTGGCAGCCGTTGGGGAACGACGGGCCGGTCTCGACTTCGGCGTGGGCGTCGAGGGTTTCCTTCAGCGCGCCCTGCTTGACGAGCTCGGCGGCGCGTTCGGCGGCTTCGACGAGGCCGATGCGGCGGCCGGTGTTGCCCACTTCAAAGCCGCCGTTCTTGTAGACGAGTTCGGCCGGGCTCGCCTGGAGCAGCACGGCAGCGGCTGCCTTGCCCTTCTCGACGACCTCGTCGGCGGCGATGGCGAGTGCGCCGCCCACCAGCATTGCCGAGCGCGAGGCGACGGCGCCGAAGCCGGGCACGTCGCGGTCGCTGTCGCCGCACGAGACGACGACGGCTTCGCGCGGGATGCCGAGGCGATCCGCGACGACGTTGCGGAACACGGTGCGATGGCCTTGGCCCTGCGGCTGCGAGCCGATGCTGGCGATCAACTTGCCGCCGCCGGGGAAGGTGATCGCGGCGGGCTCGTGCATGTGGCCGCCTGAAATCTCGAGGTAGCAGCCGATGCCGATGCCGCGCAGCTTGCCCTTCGCCTCGGACGCGGCGCGGCGCGCGGGGAAGCCTTCGTAGTTTGAGGCGGCGAGCGCCTTTTCGAAGTTCCCGGGGAAGTTGCCGCTGTCGTACACTCCGCCGACGAACGTCGTGTAGGGCATCTGCGTGGGCTTGATGAGATTGCGGCGGCGGATCTCGGCTGCATCGAGGCCGGTGACACCGGCTGCGGCATCGACGAGGCGCTCCATCAGGAAGTTCGCCTCGGGCCGTCCGGCGCCGCGATAGGGACCGATCGGGACCTCGTTGGTGAAGACGCCGCGGCTGTCGATGACGGCGCCGGGGATGTCGTAGACGGTGGGCAGGCAGCCCGACACGTGCACCGTGTTGCAGAACAAAGCGACGCCAGTGAGGTAGGCGCCCATGTTGGCGAGGCCGTCGATGCGCAGGCCGGTGAAGCGGCCGTCGCCGTCGATGGCGAGTTCTGCGGTCCAGTATTGATCGCGGGCCTGGTTGTCGCTGACGAAGGCCTCCGAGCGGGTGCAACTCCAGTGAACCGAGCGGCCGACGAGTTTGGCTGCGAGCAGCAGTGCCGGGTATTCGGGATAGCCCGACGCCTTCATGCCGAAGCCGCCGCCGACGTCGTCGGAGAGCACGCGCAGCTTATCGGGGCCGAGGCGCATCGCCATCGCGGTCTGCATCTTGATGCCGTGCACGCCCTGGGTGCCGCAACGCAGGGTATAGCCGCCGCTTGCTCCGTCATAGCTGGCGGTGGCAACGCGCGGCTCCATCGAAACAGCGGCGATGCGCTGATTGAGCAGGCTGACGCGGGCGATGCGCGCGGCTTTGACGAAGGCTTGATCCACGCTCCTGCGCTTGGCGCCATCAAGGTCTTCGGGGGCGGACCAATCGAGCGCGGTATTGCCGGGCGCGTCGGGCCAGAGCTGGGGCGTTCCGGTCGCGGCCCTGCGGGTGTCGATGGCTACGGGCAGCGGGTCGTATTCGACGGCGACGGTCTCGGCTGCGTCGTTCGCCTGGGCCTCGGTCTCGGCGATGACGAGCGCGACGGGCTGGCCGACGTGCATTACGCGGCCGTCAGCGAGCGCGGGGCGCATGGGGTTGACCGGGCGGCTGCCGTTCTTACCCTGGAAAGGCACGTTGGCGGTCACGGTCGCGAGGTTGGCGCCGGCGAGGCTTTTGCCTGTGAGAACTGCGATGACGCCAGGCATGCCGGCGGCCTCGGTCGTATCGATGCTCTCGATGCGGGCGTGGGCATGCGGCGAGCGGACGAACACGGCAGCAGCCACGCGAGCGGGCTTGACGTCGTCGCCGAAGCGCCCGCGGCCTTGCAGCAGCGCCTCATCCTCGATGCGGCCCTGCCAGCCGTCCTCGCGGGTGCGCCACGCCGATGCCTTGTCATCGGGAGACTGGCCATTGGAAGACTGCCTGCTTGAACCGTCCATTCCCGTTTCCTTTTCAAAACGTCCGCCATTGCTCGCGCCGTCTTATCCAGCATAATTGCCGTACGGGCGAAAGACGGCCGAACGGAAGCCCGCCGCGCAGCAATGCCGACACGCATCCAAACGAGGCGACATCGACATGAGCACTCCACTATGAGCTCTGGGACCGAAATCGCCGAGTTGCTGGGGCGGACCGCCCTGTTCGGTGGCCTGCCTCACGCCACGATCAAGGCCATCGCGGGCGCCATGCGGCAGGAAGCCTTTACCGCGGGGCAGACGATGTTCTCCCGCAACGAGGACGGCGCGGGGCTCTATCTCGTCACATCGGGCCGGGTGAAATTGTCGGTCGTGAGCCAGGACGGGCGCGAGTTGACGCTGCGACTGGCCGAGCCCGGCGACATCATCGGCGAGATCGCAGCACTGGATGGGGGGCCGCGCACCGCGGACGCCGTCGCCGCGGGCAAGGTGACTGCGCACCTCCTGAGCCCCGCCGACTTGTCGCGGCTGATGGACGGCCATCCCGCGATCGCGCGGTCGGCACTACGACTGGTGTGCTCGCGGCTGCGCGACACGACTACGCAGCTCGAGGAGATCGCGCTCTATCCGATCGAGCGGCGGGTGGCGCGGTTCCTTCTGTCGGCGATGCATCTGGGCGGCCATGACATGCAGGCGGCCGACGTGCCTCTCGACCTCAAGATGAACCAGACCGAGTTGGCGATGCTGCTCGGAGCGAGCCGGCCGAAGGTCAACGTGGCGCTCGGCGCGCTCGAAAAGGCAAAGGCGATCTCGCGGAAAGGGGAGGCCATCGTGTGCCATCCGGCAGCGCTGCGGTCGTTCGCGGGGGCGGCGTAGAAATATTCCGGAGGTGATCGGATGTGGCGGTTGGCACCCCTCAGGATTGCTACAAAATGCCAGTGAATCACAGCTATTCCACGCTGTTTCCGGTCTGCCGCGGGACTGACACGATCGCGCCGCCCCGGCACCCGAATCGAGGTCGCATTTAGGTCTCGTTAGGCGAATCGCCGCTTGAGTAGCCCTCTCGGAATTCGGCACATCAGAGAGCGGCAGGAGGTGTGTATATGGTTATGAGCGTCATCGAAGGAAGTCACGTCGAGGCGAAGTATCCGGAGCTTGCCGCTGCCCGCATTCTCATCACAGGTCTCGAGTCGGGCCACGGCGTCCACATCGCCCGCGCCTTTGCCGAGCAAGGCTGCCGTCTCGTCGTGCAGACGCCCGCCCTCGACCCCCTGCTCGAGGTTCTCCTCGAGACACTGGTGAAGGAAGCCGGTGCGGTTCATGTCACCGAGGGCGTCATCGCCGACGAAGCGACCGCGCTTCAATGCGCGCAGTCCGCGATCGGCGTCTACGGCGGTCTCGACGCGGTGATCAACCTCGCCCGCCTCAACGAGGAAGGCATCGCCGACGACGCGACCGAGCGTGACATCGAAGACCGCCTCGCCGCAACGCTGCGCGGTCCGCTGCTCATCACCCGCGTGATCGCCAACCGCATGCAACTGACGTGGCGCGAGGGCCTGATCCTCAACGTCGTGTCGCAGCGCGGCGCGCAATCAAACGCAGAGCACCAACTCGGCCGCATCGCCAACACGGCGGTTGCTGCCCTGACCAAGCGCGAGGCCGCGCATTGGGCCGACAAGGCCGTTCGCGTCAATGCGATCGTGCCGGCCGTTCCTGAGGACTGCGCTTCGGGCGAACTGGAGTCGGGCCTTTATTCCGAGCCGGAAATCGCATCGCTGGCGTTGCGTCTGGCGAGCCACCACGGCTGCACGCTGTCGGGTCTGGTGTTCGGCGCTTCTCTTATTTGAGGTACGGCGCTCAGGCGAGCGTACCTCGTAGGTTGGGTCAACCCCAATCGCGCGAAGCGCGAGCCGGGGGCGACCCAACATCTGCGGCAAGCCGGGAAAAATGTTGGGTCGCGCTGCGCTTGACCCAACCTACGGCTGGATATCCTACGACTTCGCGAGCTTCTCGCGCAGCCGCATCCAGATATCGGCCATGACGATGCCGGGAATGGTGCGGCTGTCGACCGGCACGCGGTGCACCAGGGGGCGTGATCCCGTCGACAGCAATGCGGCGCGGGCGTCCTCGTCCTGCTCGAACTTGGCCAGGTTGGCGCGCTCCATCAGAGCCCAGTGATCGACCGTACCGGCAACGATCTCGCGGCCGTCATAGACGAAGCGGTCGCCCGGCTCGGACTTGGGACCGGCCTTCTTAGCCTCGTGACCAGACAGTTCCGCGATGCGCTGGCGGTCGTCCTCGCCGGGAAACTTGAGCCCCTGCCAGAAGCCTTCGACACTCGAATAGAAGCGGCCGTCCATCTCGAACGACGTCTCGGCGAGGTTCGAGATCAGGCGCAGCGGCATCGGCGCGTCGTCGAAGGTGATATTCAGCGGCTCGGGCGGCTGTGCGGCCGATTGGCCGGCCGGTTTAGGATCTTTGCCCTCTTTTGCTACCTTGGGCTCTTTGCCTTCTTTGCCCTCCTTGCCTTGGCCGTGGCCCTCCTTGGCCTCCTGTCTTGCTTCCTGCTTGGCGGTTTCGGCCTTGCCCGGGCCGGCTAGGCGCAGCACCAGCGTCTCGGCGTTGACGGTGTCGACGCGGAACTGCTGGCCCGCGATATCTCCCGCCATCTCCAGGAGTTCGCCGCGCTCGCTATCGCTTTCCACCGTGAACGTCACGTAACGGCCGGCTTGCTTGATACGCATTCTGTCACTTTCGGGTTGAAGGCACTTTCAGGTTGAAGGCTGTGGCTCGCTCGTCTCGGTACTGGACCGCGGCGCGGCTGTCGCCTAACTCTCCGGCATGCCGATCGACAATACCAGCGATATGCCTGACAACGCGGATAACGAGGCCACCGAGGACGCGTCCGAGGATGCTTCCGGGCGGGCCCAGAGCCGCGCGGAACGCCGCACGGGTCCCGACGTCATCGCCGGCTATCTCAAGACGCTGCCCGGCTCCCCCGGCGTCTACCGCATGATCGATCCGGAAGGCAACGTCATCTACGTCGGCAAGGCGCGATCGCTGAAGGCGCGCGTGTCGAACTATGCCCGGCTCGGCGGTCACACCAACCGCATCGCGCGGATGATCGCGGCGACGGCGTCGATGGAATTCGTCACGGTCCGCACCGAGGCCGAGGCGCTGCTGCTCGAAGCGAACCTGATCAAGCGCTTCCGGCCGCGCTTCAACGTGCTGCTGCGCGACGACAAGTCGTTCCCGTTCATCCTGATCGCGCGCGATGTCGCGGGCGGCGCACCTCAGATCACGAAGCATCGCGGCGCGCGAAGCCGAAAGGGCGATTATTTCGGTCCGTTCGCGTCGGCGGGCGCGGTCAACCGCACGATCAACATGCTGCAGAGGGCGTTCCTGCTGCGCTCGTGCTCCGACAGCGTCTACGAGAGCCGAACGCGGCCGTGTCTGCTGCATCAGATCAAGCGTTGTGCGGCGCCCTGCACGGGCGAGATCTCGCCTGAGGACTACGGCAAGCTGGTCGATGAAGCGACGCGGTTCCTGCGCGGCGAGAGCCAGAACGTGCGGCGCATGTACCAGCAGTTGATGGAGCAGGCGGCCGAGAAGCTCGACTTCGAGCACGCCGCCACCTACCGCAACCGGCTGTGGGCGCTGGCGCACGTTCAGGCCGATCAGGCGATCAACTCCGACGGCATCGAGGAAGCCGATATCTTCGCTGCGCATCAAGACGGCGGACAGACCTGCATCCAGGTGTTCTTCTTCCGCGCCGGCCAGAACTGGGGCAATCGCGCGTACTATCCGAAGGCCGACCGTAGCATCGAAGTCGCCGAGGTGCTCGAAAGTTTCATCGCGCAGTTCTACGACGACAAGCCGGTGCCGCGCCTGATCCTGGCGAGCCACGAATTCCCGACGCGCGAGTTGATGGCGGAAGCGCTTTCCACCAAGACCGAGCGCAAAGTCGAAATCCGCGTGCCGCAGCGTGGCGCGAAATCGGGCCTCGTCGAGCACGCGCTGCAGAACGCGAAGGAAGCGCTCGGCCGGAAATTGGCTGAGACGGGGTCGCAGCGCACGCTGCTCGCCGGCGTCGCCCAACGGCTGGGGCTCGACACGGTGCCACGGCGCGTCGAGGTCTACGACAACTCGCATATATCGGGCACCAATGCGGTCGGCGGCATGATCGTGGCGGGGCCGGAAGGGTTCGTCAAAAGCGCCTATCGCAAGTTCAACATCAAGTGGGCCGAGACAGCGCCGGGCGACGACTACGCGATGATGCGCGAAGTTCTGACGCGGCGGTTCAAGCGGTTG
>CAMDMH010000155.1 GCA_945901835.1 Devosia equisanguinis
GTGGGCTGCGCAAAACGCTGCACTTCCCGCCGAAAAAAAGCGCCCGGCACTGCTCCGAAGAAGGTGGCTCGTAGCCTGACCTCGTTCTTCAAACGAGGGCTGCGCCGAATCCAAACCTGCCTGCAGAACCTCTGCGGGCTGCCAGACCCCTGGTCGGTCTGGAGAAACTGATGGATGGTGAGCCGTTTGCGGTGCCGGCTGGCTTCGCTCCATATATGTTGGCGCATCCAGGGATAGGAAACGCCAACACAAGGAGCACGCCATGACGCGCATCGCCGTTCTCAAGCGCGAGGACATGAACACGGAGCAAGGCAAGCTGTTCGACGAGGTGAAGGCCGAAGGCGGGCCGCTGGGTGGGCCGTATTGGGCATACATCCGGTTTCCGAAGCTGATGCGGCTGGCGCAGGATATTTCGAGCTGTCTCGGGCAGGGCGGGCTTTCCAAGCGTGAGCGGCAGGTATCGATCCTCGCGATCGCCCGGTTCTGGGGGGCGGAGTATCCTTGGGCCGCGCAGGCGGCAGCGGCGGCCAAGATCGGGCTCGAGCGGGAGATCGTCGACGCCATCAATGCCGGCGGGCGGCCGAACCTTGCCGATGTGCGCGAGAAGATGGCGTACGATCTGACGCGGGAGCTGCTCGAGACGAAGAAGCTGTCGGAGGCAAGCTATTCGGCGGCGTCGAAGCTGTTCGGCGAGAAGGAACTGGTCAGTCTCGTTGCGACGGTGGGGCAGTTCTCGATGACCTGTCTGACTACGATCGCTTTCGACTGCACGCCGACGCCCGAGATGGCGCATCGGCTTCAGAAATAGCCGTTCGGCTCGCACTAGGTCAGATGTGTGCGGTGACAGGGACGTGTGTCTCCCTGTAGTCTGGCTTTCTGAGTTTTCTGGGCGAGGGTCGCACATCGGGTGATGGTGGCAACTGCGCGGGTCCACAGGGACTTGGCGTACTTGCGGTCTCGTCCGGCCGGACCTACGTCGATCACAGTGGCAATGGACGGGAGAGAAATGATGCATATCGGACCTATCGCAAAGCGGTTCCGCTTGGGGATCGCTGCGTCCGCCGTCGGGCTCGCGGCCTTCGGCGCGGCAGTCTCGACGGCTGGCGACGCCTTCGCGCAGGCCTATCCGACGAAGCCGATCCGGCTCGTCATCACGCTCTCGCCGGGCAGCGCCGCCGACGCCATCGCGCGCGTCGTCGGTGAAGGCCTCAACCAGCAACTCGGCCAGCCGATCGTATACGAGAACCGCGTCGGCGGCGGCGGAACGATCGGCGCGAATGCCGTCGCTAAGGCCGAGCCGGACGGCTACACGCTGCTCGTCGTCACCAATACGCACACGATGGCGCCGTCACTGTTCAATCACATTCCCTACGACATGTTCGCCGACTTCGCGGGCATCACGCCGCTCGGCATTTCGCCACACGTCCTAATCATCGCGTCGAGCCAGAACATCACGTCGATCAAGGAACTGGTCGCGGCCGCGAAGACCCGTCCGGGCGGGATCACGTATGCGGCGGTCGCGGCGTCGGGAACGCACCTCAACGGCGCGCACTTCATCAAGGCGACGGGCATCGAAGGGCGGATGGTGCCGTTCAAGGGTGCGCCGGAATCGATCCTGGAAGTGATGACCGGACGCGTCGATATCTACTTCTCGCCCATTCTGCCGGCGCTTCCCCACATCCAGGACAAGAAGCTGCTGGGTCTCGGCGTGACCTCCAAGGTGCGCTCGGGCGCGCTGCCCGACGTGCCGACGACGTTCTCGAGCGGATATGACGACAGCGAGTTCGGCCTTCCGTTCTACTTCTTCGCTCCGGGCAAGACGCCGCGGCCGATCGTGAACAAGCTGCACGAGGAAACGGTGAAGGTGCTCAACTCGCCGGCGACGTCGAAGCGCCTCAAGGATCTCGGTATCGATCCTCTCATAATGAAGCCGGAAGAGCTCGACGCCTACATCAAGAAGCAGGTGGTAAGCGAAGGCGAACAAGTGCGCGCTGCAGGACTGGCGAAGCAGTAGGATCGCCGTCGTGTAGACGGTAGCGACAGAGTCGAGGCCTGGGATCGGATGGGATCCCGGGCCTTTCTATTGACCGCTTACGCCGGTGTGGCACGCTGAGGTGCAACTGGGACTCGGAGAGGACACGGCATCAGTGCGCGAGGAGGCGTGGATGGTCCGCCTTCGCGGACCATGACGACCGTAAGAGGTAAGGGTGGGAACATGATCGGCAGGAAGACATACGACTACGTGATCGTCGGCGCGGGCTCGGCCGGGTGCACGCTCGCGGCGCGATTGACGGAAGACACCGGCGTCAACGTGCTGCTGCTCGAAGCCGGCGGATGGGATCGCGATCCGTGGCTGCACATTCCGCTGGGATGGCCGCGGCTTCTGCTCAAGCGCATGCACGATTGGATGTATTTCGCCGAGCCCGAGGAATCGATGGGCGGCCGGGGCCTCGAGTGCGCGCGCGGCAAAGTTGTAGGTGGATCTTCATCGATCAACGCGATGGCCTACGTGCGGGGTAACCGCGGCGACTACGATCGCTGGGCCAAGTCGGTGTCTCCGGATTGGGGATACGCGCACGTGCTGCCATACTTCCGCCGGCAAGAGGCGTGGGTCGGCGGCGCGGACGACTACCGCGGCAGCGATGGGCCGTTGTCGGTCGGCGTGTGCAAGTTCCAGGACCCGCTGATCGACGCCTTCGCGCAGGCTGGTCTCGCGGCAGGACATCCGCATACGGATGATTATAACGGCGAGAGGCAGGAAGGCTTCGGCTCCTGGCAGACGACGATCCGCGACGGGCGGCGGTGCAGTGCGGCGCTGGCGTATCTCAAGCCTGCGTTGTCGCGGCCCGGTCTCTCGGTCGAGGTCGGCGCGCTGGCGACCCGGGTGCTGATGGAGAAGGACCGCGCGGTCGGCGTCGAGTACGAGGTGGGCGGCGAGCTCTTGAGCGTGCGTGCAGAGCGGGAGGTGATCCTCGCGGGCGGCGTCATCAACTCGCCGCAGCTCCTCATGCTGTCGGGCATCGGCGAGCCTTCGCAATTGAAGCAGCATGGCATCGATTGCCGCATCGCCCTGCGTGGCGTCGGCAAGAACCTGCAGGACCATATCTCGGCGGCTGTCGCATGGACGCGGAAAGAGCCAGGACCTTTTCACCGGTCGATGCGCGCGGACAAAATCGCGCTGGAACTCGCCAAGTGCTATTTCCTCGGGAAAGGCATTGCGACGGATCTTCCCGGCGGCGAGATGGCGTTCCTGAAAACGTCCTCGTCGGAGCCGCTACCGGACATCCAGATGCTGTTCAACGCGGCGCCGATGACGGCCGCGCCTCACTTTCCGATGATCAAGGCGCCTTACGCCGACGGCTTCGCCTGCCGTGCTGCGGTGCTGCGTCCGGAGAGCCGCGGCGAAGTGACGTTGAAGTCCGCCAACCCGCGCGACCACCTTCGCATCAAGCAGAACTTCCTGCAGGCCGAGAAGGACCGGAAGACGCAGCGGGCCGGCCTGCGCCTCGCGCGCGAGATCGGTGCGCAGAAGTCGCTGCAGGCGTTCATCGGCAAAGAGATCGGACCCGGGCCGGAGAACTGGAGCGATCAGGGTCTCGACGCGTGGATCAAGATCAACGGCATCACGGTCCATCATCCGGCGTGCACAGCCAAGATGGGGCCGGCCACCGATCCGACGGCGGTCGTCGATCCGACGCTGAAGGTGATCGGCGCGCAAGGGCTGCGCGTCGTCGATGCCTCCGTCATGCCGGATCTGGTCGGCGGCAACATCAACGCGCCCGTCATCATGATCGCGGAGAAAGCAGCCGATCTGATCCGCGGGCGCAAGCTGCTCGAGCCGGCCAAGGTCGCGGCGGCGGAGTGAGCCTTGGCACTGGGGTCTGACCCTGCTGGTCAGACCCCAGCGTCCTGGCAGGACGTCGATCGCGCGATCATCCTGTCGTTGACAGGATGGTCCTTTATTGCAGGCGAGGATCTCGTCGACATCCTCCCCACCCCAGGAGGGTGGTCGTCGCGGGTGTCCCGGAGCCGCTCGGGAAGGGCTAATCGTGGCTTTCGGTGTCCACGGAGCTTTTGCGGCAGGGGCTGCCCCCGGGCTGTGGGACGAGATTGCGCTGAGGTTGTACGGCCACATTCGTCATCCGATCTTGACCCGCGCGCGTACGGTCAATGGTTTGTAAATGGGTCTTGCTATAAGATACCCCCATCCTGGCTGAGACTTGCACTCGAACTCGAGAGTTGCCGATGCTGCCCGCCGTGCGAAATGCTGCCACTTCTTTTGTGTTCGGTGCTGGTCTCATAGCCGCCGGACAGGTGGCTCTGGCGCAGGCCCCGGCCAGCGATTGGTCCTTTCCGACCGATTGGCAGGCCGGTGGTATCGTGATCGTCGCGCCGAAGTACGAGGGAAGCCGGGACCATCGCGTCATCGGCTTACCGATCATAGCGCCTGCGGGGACCGGCGAAGGCCGGGTCCAGGTCAAGGGTGCGGACGACGTTCGTATCCGGCTCGTGACGCTGCATGGTCTCGAAGTCGGCGCGGTCACCGGCTGGCGGTTCGGCCGCGATGAGGAAGACGGACGGAGGCTCCGGGGTCTCGGCGATGTCGATGGCGGCCTCGCGCTCGGCGGATATGCGGTCTACCGGCTCGGCATGGTCTCCGCGTTCGCTGCCTACTCGCACCAGGCGACAGGCGATGAGACCGGCGGTCTGTTGCGCTTCGGGCTCGAGAGCCGGATGCCTGTTTCGGGCTTTGGCCGGACCATGCTGACAGCAACGGTCGGTGCGACCTGGGCCAGCGAAGACTATATGCGGTCGTACTTCGGGGTGTCTGCTGCGCAGTCGGCGCGCTCCGGGCTTGCAGCCTACGACGCGAATGCCGGTATCAAGGATGTGCATGTCGGGTTGAGCGCAGAGATCCCGCTAGCCGAGGTGTGGACGCTGCGTCTCATGGGCCGATACGCGCGGCTCGTAGGGGACGCTTCCGACAGCCCGATCGTCGAGCGCCAGGACCAGCTTTCCGGCGGCGTCGGCTTGACCTATAGGTTCTCGCTCGGGCGCTGAGCTTTAGTGAGCTTTGGGGTCAGACCCGCTGGGTCTGACCCCGACGATCTCGTTCGGCTGTTGAGGTGGCTGTCGTACTGGGGCCGCCGTGACTATAGACTCTGCGGTGTCCAATACCGCGAGAGCCTCCGTGACGAACCTTCCCGATACGATCTGCGCTTTATCTTCCGCACCGGGACGTGCGGCTGTAGCCGTCGTGCGCGTGTCCGGACCGAGGGCGAAGGCAGTGCTGGCCCGGCTCGCGGGTGATGTTCCCGAGCCGCGGAGTGCCGCGCTCAGGACGATCCGGCATCCTGCCACGGGTCAGGAGATCGATCGCGGCATCATCCTGTTCTTCGCAGGACCCTCCTCCTTCACTGGGGAGGATGTCGTCGAGATCCTCCTGCATGGTGGGAGGGCTGTCGTTGCGAGTGTCTTGGACGCGCTGAGCACGCTGCAGTGCCGTCTTGCGGAGCCCGGCGAGTTCGCGCGGCGGGCCTTCGAGAACGGCAAGATCGACCTCACGGAAGCGGAGGGCATCGCGGATCTGATCGATGCAGAGACGGAAGCGCAGCGTGTTCAGGCGGTCGCTCAAGCGGGCGGCGTGCTGCACCGTCTCTACGACGGATGGCGCAACGACGTTCTCGACGCGATGGCGCTGACCGAGGCGGCGATCGATTTCTCGGACGAGGCGGATGTCGCGGCGGATGCATCGGCGCGGGCGCGCGAGATCGTGGTGGCGCTGGCGGATGCTGTGGCGGCGCATCTCAAGGACGGGCGGCGCGGCGAGATCCTGCGCGACGGGTTTCGCGTGGTGCTGGCGGGGGCGCCCAACGTCGGCAAGTCGTCGCTGCTCAATGCGCTCGCGCGGCGTGATGCGGCGATCGTCTCATCCGAAGCCGGGACAACGCGGGACGTGATCGAGGTGCGGCTCGATCTCGAGGGCTTTCCGGTGATCGTCAGCGACACTGCGGGTATCCGGGAAGCCGGCGGTGACATCGAGCGCGAAGGCATCCGGCGGGCGATCGAGCGCGGGCGGGAGGCAGACCTGGTGCTGTGGGTGCGGGATGCGACCGGGGCAGCCGACGAGGTTCCTCGTGAGCTGCGGGAGGCCGGCGCTGCGATCATCCTGGTCGAGAACAAGGTCGATCTCGTTGCGGGAGAGATGCGTGCTGGTGCTGAAGGCGCAGAGACGCTGCACGTGTCGGCGGCGTCAGGCGCTGGGCTTGGCGGTCTCGTTGCGCGGATCGCGATGCTGGCCCGGGAGAGGATTGCGCCGAATGACAGTCCGGTGCTGACGCAGGCGAGACACCGGGAGGCGCTGGAGGACTGCGAACGGTGCCTCCGGGATCATCTCGGGCAGAGACTCCTCGATGCTGAGCTTGCAGCAGAGGACCTGCGGCGGGCCAGCCGCGCGTTAGGTCGAATTACGGGAGCGGTCGATCCGGAAGAAGTTCTCGGGCGGATTTTCTCGCGGTTCTGCATCGGGAAATGAGAGTGCGGTGAAGTGGTGGCGGTGTGTTTCACGTGAATCATTTCCACAAGTTTTGTTTCATGTGAATCATCGGGGCCTGCTCGTTTGGAAGAGCAATGGTTCGTATCCGGCGCCGAGGCTATTGGGGGCAATAGGCAACGGAGGCTCAACTACATTCTGTCTCTATGGTCGTGCAGGTCTGCGGACGAGGAGGATACGGCGGTTTTGGTAATGCAGGGATGGATTGGGAAGAGACGCAGCCGGTTCTTCTGAACCGACGAGCTGAGGCCGCTGCCGTGAGCACGCGGCGTCCTATCGGCATGGTCGTTTTCGCAGTCGTCGCTAGTAGCGCTTCATATCTGCTGTTCGGCCGGCTGGAGTAGGCAGTAGCGGCGATCGTGATAACCCTCGCCGCACTTATTTTTGTCGGCTGGAAGGTGTCGCTCTCCGTGCTGTTTTCGCTCTTTGTAATTGCCAATTTGAGACCGCTAGCCCGCGTTTCTCACCATGGATGACGACATCGTGCCTCCGAATCAGGGAAAGTTG
>CAMDMH010000156.1 GCA_945901835.1 Devosia equisanguinis
TTGCGGCGTGAGGGGCGTCATGTCATAACAAGCAACGACAAGGCGCCCCGCCGACGGTCGCCGACCACCCGCAACCGATCCGCCTTTCGGCGTTTTGCAAGAGGCTCCTGTGTAATTTGTATTGGGTTGCACACAGCAGCGCCCGCCGCGGCTCTTTTCACCGGATATCGCGTTCGGAGACGGGTCACCCGCGATGGCATTCGCGCCATCCCGCATAACCTTGGGCCTGTTGGATCCCCCCTACCTCGCCCCGTTGCCGGCACTTGGTTCGGGTGGAAGCGATACCGGCGTTGCGGATGCGCTGGCCCGCTGCCCATCCACGGCCAACCGACGCGTCAGCGCCGAAACCAGGAACGAGCAAACCCCGCTTCTCCTCACACCGCGCTCCCCTCGCATGGCGGTGCGGTCGACCACGCCCCGTTCGGTGAAGAAAGCTGTGAGGGAGTATGTGGGGGAGGATGGGTGCGGGGATAACTGGGCGAGTGGTTGGGGGCAGACCCAGCGGGTCTGATCCCGCCGGAATCTCCGTAGGACGTAACATCGTCGCGGTCGAATTGGGGGAGGACCCCCGCAGGGTCTGCCCCCAGGTCTCGCATCATGCTCCGAGACTTTCAGCTTGTTGAGGTAAGGCAGCTTGTTGAGGTAAGGCTGTCGCGGCAGTTGGGGTAGGTCGAGACAGCCCGTGACCCACGGCGGTTCTGAGCAGGCTCAGCATCAAGTCGGTGCGCTGCCAAGCGGCCGAACGACCAGTCGGCATGTCGCCGACCAGTCGTGGTCGAGCTTGGCGTTGCGAAGTGAGGTAGGTCGGCCGCTGATAGCGGACGCACTTCAGGCTTGGCCCACCTTTGCGCGCCCACTTTCGTTGTCGAGCGACCCATCGGGCCCGAGCGCGAGCGACCGTTCCTGAGCGACGTATTCGCTGCTGAACGACGGCTCCAGCGTTCCTCGGTAGTATTCGTCGAACCTGTTGAGGCGCAGTTTCATCTTGTAGCCTTCGATTTTTTTCAGATCGTCTGGGGACAACAGCTTGCTCTCTGTGAGCTTGGCCACCTGACCGTCGATCATATCGCGCCGGCGGTCGAGCTCGTCGTTGAGATCGAACAACGACTGGGGCGCGTAAAGCGGCAGCGAGGTGACCATGCGGTCGAACACGGTATCGTGGATCATCGCGTGCGGAGGCACCTTGCGCGGACGATAGTTGAACGCATGGCTGAAGTTCTGCTGGATCAGCCCCATCGCGTCCGGATCGACGATCAGGGGATTGCTGTCCTGGCGTTTCCAGTGTTCGAGCTTGTCGGCCTTCCAGGCGACGAGATGCAGCCCCCAGATCTCTTTGCCAGCCTCCTGTTCGTTGTCGGCGTAGCCACTGCTGATGCGGCGCAGAAGAAAGTCGAGCGCGACATCCGACAGCCGGTCGGTCGCCCATCCGCCGCCGATGTTGGCGTGGTCGCCGGGGAACCAGACCTCGATGATGCGTTCGGGCCGGTTGGGATCGGGGTCCATCAAGGTCGGCTCGAACTCCTGCCGGCGCTCGTCCAGCGCCACCATGTGATAGGCTTGGCGGACGCTGTCGGGGACGGACAGATCCCGGAACAAGTTGAGCTGCTGCAGGTTCACGCCGCCGATGGTTTTGGCGATGCCGAACGAGCCGACCGTGTCCCAGCAGCCGAGCACCGCGATCGGCATCGGTCGCTTCGATTTCGAGCTTCTCAGCTTCCGGTGCTTTCCTAACAGCTTGATCGTCCACACCGTCCGTGGCGCACCGAGCGCATCAATGGCGCGCGCCAGCAGCCGGGAAATCGCGGCGCCCCGGCTGAAGCCGAAGATGAAGATCCGGTCGCCGGGGCGATAGGTGCGGACGAGATCGAGGTAGGCGCGCTCGACGACTTCTTCTGCACCAAGCCCCGTGGCCTGGCCGAAGAATGCCAGCAGCGGGTCGTTGTCGAATGTGTTGCCTACGCCCGCATAGTAGAGGCCGATCTGCTTGTCGCCGTACTTCTTGCACAATGATGCATCGAGAGCTTCACCGGGCTCGAACATGCCCTGCTTGTCCGCCTTCAGCATGCGGAACAGCTTGTAGACGTTGGTGGTCGCGGCGAAGCCCTGATCGATCTGATCGGGGTTGTTGCTGGTGCCGTCGAGGCAAATCACGATGTTCTTGGGCTTGTCCGACGTCCAGGTCTCGGAATTGCGGAACAATGTGTAGAGCAGGGGGAGGCCGAGGAGGATCACCTCCCACTTGAAGAGCCACCCTGTGAACCCGCTGGTCAGCATCGACCAGCTCGAGCGCGTGGGTGCACCCGGCACAGCGGCAGCCGTTGCTTCCGCTGTTTCCGCTGCTTGGGACGTACCAGCCGCAACTCGGCTCGCCGGTGCAATTGCCGGCGGTTTCCTGCCGGCCTCACGCACGACCCGGATGCCCGCCTTGTCCGCATTGCCCAGCGGCGGCTCCCGGAGTTCGAGGTCGGCTGGAAGCTCGGTGAGCCGTCCCCCGTTTGCCGCAGGCCTGGTGCTGCAGCCTTCTTGAACTGCACCTGAGGATTGACGACAACGGTCGATCCATTCGGCGACATTGCCGTGCATATCGTAAAGCCCGAATGCGTTCGGTTTGAGCAGTCCGACATGATGCGGCCAGCGCGCGCCGATCCTCGCATACCAGGCATATTCTTCGAGCTTCCCGCGATCGTCGCCGAACGACCACTTAGAGCCTGGCGGAGCGTTGCCTCGGGCTGCAGCGAGCCACTCGGCGCGGGAGGGTAGCCGATAGGTCGCTCCCGCCTGGCCGCTCAGCCACTGAAGGTAAACCAGAGCGTCCTCGGACGGTACTTCGACCGGAATACGGTCGCTGCCCGCGACGGGGCGATCGATTTTCCTGCACGGTTTGGTATCGAGCGCCGCGCTGCTGCAAGCGTCCCATTCGGCATGCGTGATCTCGAAGAGCCCGATGTAGATCGGCTTGGCCGGATCGAAGGCCAGACTCACCAAACCTGGACACCGCACGTCGTCGCAGTCGCGCAGTCCGTCACTTGCCTTGCCGGCTTTGAGATCGCCAGCGCGAGAGTGCCGCTCCTGCAGTACTCTGTCATGCTCGGCCAAGTCGATGGTCGAGATCGGATTCCAGAACTGATAGATGAGCAGCCCTGCAGCGACCAGTAACGCCTTGAGACCCCAGTTGTGCCACCTCGCCGGAAGCCAACCCATGCTCTGTCCGTGGCGACGCAGTCGATAAGCAGCCAGCAGGACCACGATCTGGGCGAGAAGGAAGAAAAACACCTTGCAGGAGTTCGGCATGGGGTCGCCACCGATGCTCAGCTTCGGAAACAGCCCCGACGCATTCACAGCGAGCAGCAGCAGGAAAGAGGCGACGAACCAGTAAGTGAACTGCCGCCGGTAGATGAGGCCGGCGATACCGGGAACCAGCGAGTACGCGGCGATGATGCCGACCGTGCCGACCATTTTCTGCACGATGGCTACGAAATCTTGGCCTAGTACTTCGAGCCATGCCTTGAACAGGGGAAAGAGTATATCGCCTGTGAAGCGAAGCGGGTGGAAGCCATAGCTTTTGAAGAATTCAGTTCTGCCCTTCGCATCGTCACCCGCGAACAGGTCGCCGGCATGCGCGAGGATGGCTTTGGCCGAGTGAGCCTCGCCCTTCATGCCGAGAAGCATGCCCAGCTTGCCGAAATCCGAGGGCAGCGCATAGGCCACGAACAGCAGTGCGGTCAGCACCAGCATGATCAACGGCAGGAGCTTCGAGCTCTTGCGGATGCTCAGGGTGGAGGACTTCTTCGCGGATGCGGAGGGTGGCAACTCGGACGACACAAAAACCCCCATAAAGCATATGGTCAGAGCAACGAAACGTTCGCGGCGAGGCTAACCGCGCAGCTCGGCGCCGCAAATAGGCCAGTTGTCCACAGGGCGTTTTTGGCTTCCGAGTTGCGGGCAAAGCGCATGAGTAAAGACCCGTAGCCCGGTGGCGCAGCTCAACCCACGAAACCGGACGTGATCGTGCATGATCCGCGCTTTGCGGTTTCACAGCGCCCGGACTTCAATTGGCAGTAGGACGAAAATTTTTGCGACGCACAAATACAGGATCGTACGTCGTCTCCTCGTGGCCGATCTCGGCCGGATTCATACGGACCAATGGCAGGTCGGTCCCGGATGAGCGATTGACGTTGCTAGAGCATCATCCGACCTGACGGAATCGCATTCACGATTCTCAGGTCGGATAAAGATGCGCTAGAATCATAAGACTAGAGCAGTTTTATCCGATCATTCGATCGCCACTGGCGATCGCGTATGATCGGATACTGCTCCAGGTCGAGTGGGCGCACGCGGCCTGTCGCTGTCGGGACGATCAAGCGGCCTTGTCGCCGGCGGGGCGGTGCCAGCGGTCGAGGAGGGCGGTCAGGTCGGACTTGTGGAAGGGCTTTGCGAGGTAGTCGTCGAGGCCGGCTGCGATGCAGCGGTCACGGTCTTCACTGAAGGCGTTCGCCGTCAGCGCGACCATGGGCGGTAACGCGCGCCCGGCGGCGAGCGAGCGGATCGTGGTGGCGGCGGCCAGGCCGTCGAGGCGGGGCATGTGGATGTCCATCAGCACGAGATCGAACGGGCGCTCGTCGGGCTCGAGCGAGCGCATCACGGCCGTCACCGCCTGCTCGCCATCGCCGACGTGCACGACCGTGCAGCCCGACTTCTCCAGCATGCGCGTGGCGAGCAGCGCGTTGACCGCGTTGTCTTCGGCCAGCAGCACGTGATGCGATCGCATCGGCCGCGGTCCGGGAGCGACGATACCTTCGGCCTGCTGGATGCGCTCGTCGGCGACGCTGCCCGAGGGATCGAGGCCGAGGCGCGCCCGCAATGCGGACGGCCGTGCGGGGCGCACGAGGTAGGACTCGAAGCCGGCCTTGCGGAACTTCGCCAAATTGGGGCGCGTGCCCGGATCGATCAGCAGCATGCCGCGCGCCTTGCCCGAGGGGGCGTGTGCGTGTGCGCGTGCCAGGATCGCGGCGGCTTCGCTCAGATCGGACTGCGCGTCGCAGACCACGATGCCGACGGGCCGGCCGGCGGCAGCGGCTGCATCGATGTCCTCGCCCGACAAGGGGTCGTCGGACTGGATCGCCTCGATGCCGATCGCTGCGAGGTTTGCGGCCAGCGCCCTGCGGTCGATGAGCCGGTCGAAGGCCAGCAGCACGCTGCCGCAGTCGGCAGGGATGCGGCGCGGGGTGTTGGCCGGCCGGTCGATCGCGATGGGCAGAGTCATCCGTACCGTGAAAGCCGCGCCGCGGCCGGGCTCGCTTTCGACCGTGATGTCGCCGCCCATCGCGCGTGCGAGCCGGCGTGAGATGGCAAGACCGAGGCCGGTGCCGCCGCGACGGAGTGCAACGTCGGCGTCGCCCTGGTTGAACTCGGCGAACAGCCGCTTCTGGGCGTCTGCGGACAGGCCGATGCCGGTGTCCTTGACCTGCACGGCGAGGTGGGCGTGGTCGCCGGAGCGTTCCTCGCAGACGAGGTTGACCAGCACGCCGCCGCGGTCGGTGTATTTTACCGCGTTGCCGATCAGGTTGAGCATGATCTGGCGGACGCGGATCGGGTCGCCGGTCACGAGGAACGGCTGAGCCGCATCGCAGGTCCAGGCGATTTCGAGGCCTTTCTCGTGCGCGGCCGGGGCGAGCAACTCGACGGCGCCCTGCACACAATCGGCGAGCGCGAACGGCTCGGAAGCGAGCTCGAACTTGCCCGCCTCGATCTTGGAGAAGTCGAGGATCTCGTCGATCAGGAGCAGCAGCGTGCGTGCAGACTGGTCGATCGCGCCGAGATAGGTCTGCTGCTCGGCAGAAAGTTTCGTGTCGCCGAGAAGGCTCGCCATGCCCATGATGCCGTTCATCGGCGTGCGGATCTCGTGGCTCATCGCGGCGAGGAAGCGTGATTTCGCACGGTCGGCGGCCTGCGCCTCGTCGCGGGCGGAGGCGAGTTCTGCCTCGCCGGCGCGGCGCTCGGTGATGTCGCTGCCGACGATCTGGACTTCCCCTGGCGTCGTGGAAGCGGGATCGCCGGGCGTCTGGTGGCCGGGAACGCGATGCTCTTCGAGCTCGAGCCAGCGCTGGCCGCGTGCGGTCTCGACGAACTGGACGTAGCGGCGCAGATGCGCACCTGTGTCGGGCGCGAGGCGCTCTTCGGCGAGTATCACCGGCTGCCAGCGTTCCCCGAGCACGGCCTCCGGTGTGATCGCGAACATCCGGCAGAACGCCTTGTTCACATAGGTGAGGTGGCCGTCGGCATCGCGGCGGCAGATGATGTGCTCCTGGGTATCGAGGAGATCCCGATATCGCGCTTCGCTTTCGCGGAGCTGCCAGTCGATGTCCTTGAGGTGCTCGACCCGGCGCTCGATGCCGTCGGTATCCACCTGGGGCACTGCGGCGGGCGCGTCGCGGGTTGGCGCCGGGCGGCGCGCGGTGCATCCGAGGAGGCAGATGACGCCGGCGGCGACGAGAACGTGCCAAAGGGTCAGCGCGGCGGAGAGCTGTGCAAGGCCCACCGCTACCCCGGCAACGCCGATCAACGCCAACGGCGGGAAGGCATGCAGCACCGCCCGACCGAGACCGGCCAGCTCCGCCACCTTTGCAAAGACGCTACCGACGAGCCGACGGGCTCCTTGCATCATGACCTGCCGACTGAGTGCCGACCGCGCGTGCATATCGACGGCGCGGTGCTCGAATTCGATCAATTCACCTTGGCGCGATAGGTTTTACAAATGGCTGAGAATGTTAGTGAATATTTGGTTGACGGCCGAGCCGATATAGAGCGGCGGTGGCACGTTCAGCGCAGCAGGATGCCGTACTCGCTGAACGGGATCACGGAGACGGTATCGCCGTGGCGCACGTCGGTGATCTCCTCGGGGATGTCGATCAGGCAGTCGGCCCAGCGAAGCGACGAGATCAGTCCCGAGCCGTCGCGCTCGAACTTCTCCACCTGCCAGCCGGTGGGGCCCGGGATCATGCGGCCGCGCCAAAGCTCGCGCCGGCCGACCATG
>CAMDMH010000157.1 GCA_945901835.1 Devosia equisanguinis
GACAGATAGATGCCGGCGTCGGTCTCCTCGGTCACACCCGCGTATAGCGTCGGATCGTTCTGCTTGTGCGCGGGCTTCGATCGATCGATCTGCGGCGGCACGATCGCGTAGGTGACGTAGAGATGCTCGTCACGCAGCTTGCGATAGAACCGGAGAAGGTTGTCCGCATACTGCTGGCCGCCTGCGGCGAAAATCTGCGGCTTGGCGGCATAGCCGGTGAAGAAGTTGCCGACGTGGTCCGGCGTGCGGCCCATCAGACCGAACGTCTGCTCGGCCCATTTTTCAGCGGAAATGCGCTTGGCCTTCAGGTCGGCGTGACTGCGCGGGATCTGATAGCACCTGAGCGCTTGTTTGCCCGTCTCCGGGACCGTGAACGTCATCGCCTCGCGATTGGCAGGATCGGCGGCGAAGTCGTAGAGGCTCGCCATCGAGCGAGCGCCGGCACGGAACGCGCGATGTGCTGTCGGATCCTTGACCCGCTCGCCATCGATGAAGATCGATCGTTCCCCGCGTTTCAGATCGTCCAAGTATTGTGCACCCGTCCGCATTCCATTTCCTTCCGCGTGTTGCTCAGACAAAATCGTTCCTGCATTCATGTCCAATCCGAGCCACGTCGACAGTTGGTTCATTGAGCTGGATCAAACGGCATCCCCAGAACAATCGTCAGACTGAGCCGAAATGCGTTGCGGCCGGCATTCCGGCCGGCATCGCGGCATCGTGGCAGGGGAAGGGGCTGAACCGAGAATGGCCGGGCCGACCAATACCTATCGCATGGCGATTGCATCTCTCGAGGTGCCGCACTCGCTTAACGATGCGGTGGCGGAGCTGGCCTCAAATCGGATTTCGACGGATTGTCTTGGGATGGCCGGCACGGCGGAGACGATAGAGGCCATTCGCAATGGTTCGTCCCGTCGAGTGGCGCCCGAGTTGACCGCATTGCTCGAAGTCGTGCCACTGTCCTTGGCTGCTCCGACGGACATCTACATCACGGCCCGCAATTGGCTGACAGAGATGAAGGGGGCGAGCCGTCAGCCCCCGATGGTCGCCGCCCCCCACGGCGCTCCCGGCGGATGCTGGCTCGCGCCGCAATTCAGGCAGAACCTGCTCCACCGCATGCTGAACGGAGAGGTGATGCTACTGGCCGGACCTCTGACCGCCGAGCAATTGAAGGCCGGCACCCGCGTTCTCCTGCGCCATAGCAATCACCAGGTTCAGAGCCATACGTTCGTGCGCCCGCGCATATCATGAGGCCGTGGCCGCGGTTGACAGCGGGCGCGACGGTGCTGGGCATTCGCGGCCGGAATCGTGCGCGATGATTTTTGGCAACAAATTGGCAATACACATCTGCGCAGAACGTACGACACATGCCGAATAAGGGTTTAAGACCCCAGCACCAGCGGCTATATGGACTGCACCGAACAACGGCGGGATCGGCTGACGGGAATGCTGCACGCCAGGAAAGTCATTGCATCACTGGTAGTTACTGCCACTGCGCTGTTTGCGGTGTTCGGCCCCCTCAATGCCGAAGGACCGCCGACGCCGGAGGAGTATGTCGCGCATGTCGGCAACGGGGCCCAGATCGTGCCACCCGGCCAGCTCAAGCTCGACAACTACAATGTCATCTGTGGCCAGCGGCCGACCGTCCTCGACAATCAGCTCGACGACTACGGCGCGGCGTATCCGGGCTTCCTGATCCTCAACCCGAAGCTGCTGGCGCGGGTCTCCAAGCCGGTGAAGCTTTGGATTCACGCCCACGAGTGCGGCCACCAGGTCCGCGGCCCCGACGAGGAGACGGCGGATTGCTTCGCGGTCCAGCGCGGCCGTCGCGAAGGCTGGTTGTCGCCGGAAGGCCTGAGCGAGGTCTGTAGCTTCATTTCGCCGGCCAAGGGCGACAGCATGCATTTCGCGGGCTCATACCGCTGCGAATACATGCGCAAATGCTATGCTGACCCGTCCGTGCGCTGAAGCGCTGGGTCGCGCCTCGTGGGTGCCACGTGATGGTCGAGCCGCCAGGGCAGGAGGGTGGAGTGCCATGATCGCATTGATCGTGCAGGGGTTTTTCCTGGCTGTCTCGGTCGTCCTGCTAGCGCTCTCGACGCTACCGGCATTGGCGGATTCGACGGCGCAGGGCCGCCAGCTCCTGAAAGCTGCGGCAAGCGGCGATGCCGCCGCCATCCGTTGGCTCCTCGCCGCGGGCACTCCGGTCGATCCCCTGAACGAGAGCGGCCAGACGCCCCTGCTGATTGCGGTCTTCGAGAACCGGCAGGAAGTCGCCGCGACGCTGATCGAGGCAGGCGCGGACATCAATCGGCAGGCCAGCAATCTCGATAGTCCATGGCTTCTGGCCGGCGCTAGGGGCCGCACGGAGATGCTCCGCCAGATGATTCCTAAGGGGCCGGATTTCAAGCTCCGCAACCGTTACGGGGGCTCGGCGCTGATCCCGGCATGCCACTACGGTCATGTCGATACGGTGAAGCTGCTGCTGACCACCAGGATCGACGTCGATCACGTCAACAATCTCGGCTGGACTTGCCTCCTTGAAGTCGTGATCCTCGGAGACGGCGGCCCCGCCTATGTCGAGATCGCGCGGGCAGTGCTGGCGGCTGGCGCCATTCCCAACATCGCCGACAAGGAGCGCGTCACCCCGCTCGGTCACGCCCGCAAGAACGGCCACGCGGCGGTCGCCGCGGTGATCGAGACCGCCGGCGGAAGATAGGGCGTCGCATGCGCACGCGACTGAGCATGTCGCGCGCGCAGGGGTGTGGACATTGCGCCCGCCACATGGCATTTGCCCAGACTACAGTTGACCGAGCCCAGGACGAAGCCGGAGAGATCGCCCCATGGAGAAGTTCACGACCCTTACCGGCGTCGCCGCGCCCCTCGAGATGATCAACGTCGACACCGATATGATCATTCCCAAGCAGTACCTCAAGACATTGGGCCGCACCGGTCTCGGCAAGGCGCTGCTGTCCGAGCTTCGCTTCGACGAGCAGGGCAAGGAGCGCCCCGATTTCGTGCTCAACAAAGCAGCGTATCGCCAGTCCAAGATCCTGGTCGCCGGCGACAACTTCGGTTGTGGCTCCTCCCGCGAGCATGCCCCGTGGGCGCTGATGGACTTCGGCATCCGCTGCGTGATCTCGACGTCGTTTGCCGACATCTTCTTCAATAATTGCTTCCAGAACGGCATCCTGGCCATCAAGGTCACGCCCGAGCAGCTCGAAAAGCTGATGGACGACGCCAAGCGTGGCGCCAATGCCACCATGACGATCGACCTGGAGAAGCAGGAGATCAAGGGGCCGGACGGCGGCACGATCAAGTTCGACGTCGACAGCTTCCGCAAGCATTGCCTGCTCAACGGCCTCGACGACATCGGCATCACCTTGCAGAAGGACAAGTCGATCAAGTCGTACGAGGAAAAGCAGAGCGCCGAACGTCCTTGGATGTAAAAAGTGTAGGGCGGGTTAGCGTAGCGTAACCCGCCGGCTTCTCAGCCGCGGGAAAGCGTACACCGCGCGCAACCTGCCTGCCGCTGCCCCGCGGGCGTGCCTCACATCCCGAACACTTCCTTCATCGTGCGCGCCGCGGTAGCTATCGATTGCGTATTTGCGCGCTCCTCGGCCTTGTTTTTCGGTGTCGAGAAGCCGTGGTTCGTACCGCTGTAGACCTCGAGATGGAAAGGCGTCTTCGCCGCGCGTAGCTCCTGCACGACGGCATCGACGGTATGCAGCGGATAGAGGGTGTCTTCCGCGCCGTGCAGGAGCACGAACATGCCCTTCGCGTTCTTCGCCCACCCAGGCGGATGGTCCCGGAACGATCCGTGGATGGCGATGTTCAACGCCAGCGGCGCCCCGGTCGCCCCGAATTCCAAGCCTACGGCGCCGCCGAAACAGTAGCCGACCGCCGCGATCTTACCCGCGTCGACCATCGGTTGGCTGGCGAGCGCATCGAACGCGGCGCGTGTCCGGGACTGCATCAACGGCCGATCCTTGGTGTAGATCACGGTCTGCGCGTTCATCTCGTCGATCGTCTTGGGCAGAATGCCCTCGCCGAACCCGTAGATGTCGGCCGCAAACGCGACATAACCGAGCTTGGCCCACATTTCCGTGAGATCGCGGGTCTTCTGCGACATGCCCTCGCGCGCGTGGATAACGAGGACCGCCGGCCGCTTGGCCGCAATCTTGTCGTCGAAAGCCATGTAGGCCTTCAGCTTCGTCGTACCGTGGGTGTACTCGACCCATTGGGTCTTGATCTCGGCCAGCGCCGGCATCGCGAAGGAGCCGGCCAGCAGCACCACGGCGAGAGCAGTTGCGAGCAACGCGCCGGGTGAACGCAAACGCGCCATTGAAACCTCCCTGGAACAATCGTTTCAGGAAGTCTTGCCCACGCACCGCGCGAAGTCCAGCGCGACCGACGCAGGAAGGCCGCTTCGGCGCGCCTACACCATCACCTGTGTGCCGACCTCGACCACGCGGTCCGTCGGAATCTGGAAGTACGCTGTCGCGTCCTCTGCGGTGCCGGCCAGGAAGATGAACAGTCGCTCCTGCCATCTCGGCATCTCCGAGCGGATCGTCGTCTTGAGCGAGCGCCGCGACAGGAAGAACGAGCTTTGCGAGAGCTCGATATTGAGATCCTTGCGTTTGCAATGCTCCAGGATCTTCGGCACGCTTGGCGTCTCCATGAAGCCATAGTGCGCGACCACCCGGATGAAGTTGTCGGACACCCGTTCGATCTCGACGCGATCGTGCCTGACGACCCTCGGCACATCCTCCGACTTGATGGTCAGGATGATGTTGCGCTCGTGCAGCACCCGGTTGTGCTTGAGATTGTGCATCAGCGCCGTCGGCGCGGACTCCGGATCCCCGTTGAGAAAGACTGCGGTGCCGGGCACGCGATGGAGGGGCTTGGCTTCGAGCTTGCGGACCAGCCAGTCGAGTTCGGCTTCGTTCTTGCGGGTCGCCTTGGTGAGCACCCGCGATCCGCGCATCCAGGTTTGAACCAGGATGCCGATGAAGGCGGCGATGGCGAGCGGGAACCAGCCGCCGTCCGAGATCTTGAGTGCGTTGGCGAAGAAGAACACCTGCTCGATCAGGAGCAGCGGCACGATCAGTGCTGCGGTCTTCCAGACGTTCCACTTCCAGTAGCGCCAGATGACGAAGAACGCCATCATGGAGTCGATCACCATCGCGGCGGTGACGGAGACGCCGTAGGCGGCGGCGAGCTTGCTCGACGACTGGAACATCAGCGTTACGATCACGACGCCAGCGCACAGGATCCAGTTCACGCGCGGCAGGTAGATCTGGCCCGCGACTGATTCGGACGTGTGCTTGATGAGCTGGCGCGGCAGCAGCCCGAGCTGAATCGCCTGCCGGGTAATCGAGAATGCGCCGGTGATGACGGCTTGGCTGGCGATGATCGTCGCCATCGTCGCCAGGACCACCATGATCGGCAGCGCCCACGATGGGTACATCAGGAAGAAGGGGTTCTTGAGCGCGGCTGGATCGGAAAGCAGCAGCGCACCCTGTCCGAAATAGTTGAGCATTAGGCTCGGCAGCACGATCCAGAACCAGGCGAGCTGGATCGGCCGCCGGCCGAAATGCCCCAGATCGGCATAGAGTGCCTCGGCTCCGGTGGCGCACAGGAACACGAGTCCCATGACGGACAGACCAGTCAGGCCGTTCTGCGTCACGAAGCTGATCCCGTACAAAGGATTGAGCGCCCACAGCACACGGAAATCGCCGACCAGATGATAGAGGCCGCCGATCCCCATCACCAGGAACCAGACAAGCGTTATCGGCCCGAAGAACTGCGCAACCCGTGCTGTACCTCGCGACTGGACGGCGAACAAACCGATGATGATCACCAGGGTGAGCGGCAGCACGATCTTCTTGAAGTGAGGCGAGATCACCTCGAGCCCCTCGACCGCCGAAAGCACCGAGATCGCAGGCGTTATGATGGCATCGCCATAGAAAAAGGAGGCGCCGAGAACGCCCAGCACCGTTAGCACGGGACCGGAACGGGTGGCCACGGACTGGCCGAGCGACATCAACGCAAACGTGCCGCCCTCGCCGTTGTGGTCGGCCCTGAGGAGGATGATGACGTACTTCAACGTCACGATCAGGACGACGGTCCAGACCATGATCGACAGAATGCCGAGGATGACGGCTTCGCCGCGCAAGTCGTGCTGGCTGGCGTGCGTCACCGCCTCCTTGAAGGCATAGAGCGGGCTGGTGCCGATGTCGCCGTAGACAACGCCAATCGAGCCGAGCGCGAGCGCCAGCAGCTTGGATTGCGGTCCGGCGCGACTATCGTCGCCAGAGTTAGCATTGAGAGCGGTATGTGCCATGCAGGCACCTCGTCATGCCGTCAGGAAGGTCGGCCGGAAAGCCGCGAGGCTATACGCCTGCCCGCGTCGCTCGGGAAGAGCGAAGTGATGCGGCACATGAACCCCAGACTACCGAGTGGCTAAACTCACCCGCGAAATTGTACGCCACGGCACTTTGACAAAAGTGGCTTCGACTACAACGGCGTAAAGTTCCGCATAACCGCCCGATCCGCGCATCAGTTATGCGAAAAGCAGGACGAGCTACAACCTATGGACGAGCCTAGCTCTGATCGTACCCGGATTTGCTCGGATCTCGGCGAGAATATCGTCCGCGTCGGTCACGGCGCCGTCGGCATCGAGCACCACGTAACCGATATCTGCATCGGTCTGATAGTACTGCGCAGCGATGTTGACGCCTCTTGCCGCGAACACGTCGTTGAGCCGCCGCAACTCGCCCGGTGTATTCTTCTGCACTTGGATGAACCGGGTCCCCGCCGGGCGCGGTGGCAGCTGCACCTGGGGAAAGTTGACTGCGCCTACTGTCGAACCGATATCCGAGTATTCGACGAACTTTCGGGCCACCTCGGCACCGATGCGCTCCTGCGCCTCTTCCGTCGAGCCGCCCACATGCGGCGAAAGGATGACGTTGTCCAGCCCTTGAAGGGGCGAGTTGAACCTGTCGTTGTTCGACGAGG
>CAMDMH010000158.1 GCA_945901835.1 Devosia equisanguinis
GCTCGGCGCAGGTGAGCGTGCGGATGCGATGGTTGCCGCGATAGCGCAAGACCAGACGCTCGAACGTGCTCCATGGCAGAAAGTCCATCAGCTGGGCGAACAGCGTCTTGCCTGTGTTCATGGCTCCCTCCCCGGAAAATTCCGGGGACGGATGCCTTGGGCCACTTCAAATCGACACCACGCCCAGACAGTTCACCAACCCTTATAAATCGGGCGCATCCACGCTATGCTTGCCGCCGTCAACCGGACACTAGTGTGTGTGTCCCTATTTTCCAATCTCCAGGCCGTAGAGTTTTGCGGCGTTGCCGGAGAAGATCATACGGCGGCGTTCTTCGCCGAAGCTCGGCGGGATCGCGACATGCGGGTCGTCGAAATCCCAGTGTGGGTAGTCGGATGCGAACAGGATGCGGTCCCAGCCGATCCACTCCATCACGTCCATCAGATGCTGTGGCTTCTCCGGCTCTTCCATCGGCTGCGTGGTGATCCAGAAGTGCTCGCGGATGTATTCGGACGGCGCTTTCTTCAGGTGTGGCACCTCTGCCTTCAGGCGCTTCCAGTTGCGGTCGAGCCGCCAGCCGAGCGCCGCGAGCCAGGCAAAACCGGCTTCGATCATCACCACCTTCAGCGTGGGGAAGCGCTCGAACACGCCTTCCATGATCATCGACGTGACGAGGGCGGAGCACGACGTCTCGTGCTCGGTCATCTCCTCGATATAGTAGGAGCACCAGCCGGTGTTGGTGGCGGCGTAGCCGGAGTAGCCGAACACGTGCACGCCGATCGGTAGGCCCGCCTCGCATGCGGCCTCGTAGATCGGCCAGTAGCGGCGGCGTCCGTGGGCCTCGGCGGGCCGGCTCATCATGAGGACTTGGACGTAGTTGCGATCGCCGGCACGGCGGCGGATCTCGGAGGCGGAGGCTGCCGCGTCCTCGTAGGGGATCACGACGGAAGCCCTCAGGCGTGCGTCCTTCGCGGCGAACATATCGATCTGCCACTCGTTGGCGGCGGTGGCCATCGCGGCGCTGAAATCGGGGTTCTGCTCGCCCTGGCCGGTGGGCGAGAGCGGGTTCATGATGCCGTAGTCGATGCCGTAGTGGTCGAGGTGCTGGGCCTGAATGAAGGCGAGGTCGGAGCCGGGCATGCTGCCGTCGGGCGGGAAGGAATCGCGGCGTGCGCCGTTGGCGGGCTGGGATTTCGGATAGGGATGGCCCTTGGCGAAGCCGTGGCGGTGGCGGGTGCCATAGGTCATCAGGTGGTCGTACCAGCGCTGCGACAGGTACGGTTTCAATTCGGTCAGCGCTTTGGGGCGGGCATGGATATCGCAATCGATCAGGCCGAGCCGGTTGGGCTGCAGGCGTGGGGACTTCGCTGGCACGCTTAGCGTCGTAGCGGTCATGGGGCGTCGCCTCGTGATGATTTCTGCGACGATACCGCCTTCCGGGACGTTTTCAAAATGCGGTTTCATTTGCCTGGCCGAATTGCCGGCGTCGCCAAGCTGCTCCCTTCCCCCGGCATTGATATCAGAGGGCGAAGAATTGTAGGCTTTAGTTCGACACAACACGCGGTCGCGGCTCGATAGCCGTTCGCGCAAGCCGAATTGGGAGGCAAAATGGCCCAGGACGCCGCCGCACCGAGGGGAGCACCGGCTTCGGATATCGATCCCTTCACGCGGGAGCACATCCTCGATCCCTATGCGTGGCACCATCGGTTGCGAGAGATGGGCGCGCTCGTCTGGCTCACCAAATATCAGTGCTTCTTCGCGCCGCGTTATGCCGAAGTGCATCGCATCATCAGCGAGTACCAGACGTTTTCGTCGGCGGCCGGTGTCGGCTACACCAACTTCAACAAGGAAAAGCCGTGGCGGCAGCCTTCGATGCTGCTCGAGGCCGATCCGCCTGACCACACGAAGCGGCGTGCCGTCGTCGGTCGCATTCTCTCCGCGCCGAACTTGCGCGGCTTCCGTGCCGGCTTCGAGGTCGAGGCGAACAAGCTGATCGATCATCTGCTCGAGGTGGGCGAGGTCGATGCCGTGCCGGACGTGGCGCAGGCGTTCGTGCTGAAGGTGTTTCCCGATGCGGTCGGCATAGCGGACGGGGATCGCACCAATCTCATCAAGTACGGGACGATGGTGTTCAATGCGTTCGGGCCGCAGAACGAGATCTTCGACGACAGTGTGCGCGATCTCGGCGAGGTCGGTCCATGGATCATGGAGCGCTGCCAGCACAAGAACCTGAAACCGGGCCGGCTCGGAGACCAGGTTTATCAGGCGGTAGCGGGCGGTCAGATCACGGCAGAGGAAGCGCCGATCCTCGTGCGCTCGTTCCTGTCGGCCGGTGTCGATACGACGATCTATGGGGCCGGTAACGCGCTGTGGTCGCTGGCGACGAACCCTGCCGAGTGGGCCAAGGTGAAGGCTAATCCAGCGCTCGCGAAACCGGCTTTCGAGGAGGTGCTGCGCTACGAGTCACCGTTCCAGACGTTCTTCCGCACGACGATAGAGGACGTGGAACTGGCGGGCATCACGATACCGGGGAACGAGAAGGTGATGGTCAACATGGGCTCGGCCAATCGTGATCCGCGCAAGTGGGACCGGGCGGACGTGTTCGACATCAGCCGCGATGTGCGTGGTCACGTAGGCCTGGGCTACGGTATCCATGCGTGCATCGGGCAGATGATCTCGCGGCTCGAGGTCGACGTGCTCCTGTCGGAGCTTGCGCGCCGCAAGATCGACTTCGAAGTCAGCGGGCCGACCCAGCATATCGTTCACAATACGTTGCGTGGCTTCGCCAAGCTGCCGATGCGCTTCAAACAAGGTTCGTAAAACAATGCCGAAAGTCACATTCGTCACCCACGACGGCGTCACGAAGACGGTCGAGGAACCCGACGGCGTGTCGGTCATGCAGGCGGCGCAGAATGCCGGCATCGGCGGTATCGTCGCGGAGTGCGGCGGCTCGATGATGTGCGCGACGTGTCACGTTTACGTTGCCGAGCCTTGGCTGTCGAAGCTGCCCGACATGACGGCGACCGAAAGCGAGATGCTGACGATGACCGTGTCCGAGCGCAAACCGTCGAGCCGCCTGTCGTGCCAGATCGTGCTCGGCGCGGCGCTCGACGGCATCACGGTGGAGCTGCCTGAGAAACAGATTTAGTTCCCTCTCCCCCTCTCCCCTCATGAAGGATGATGGGAGAGGGAGGATCAACGGAGTTCAGAGATGGCCGGAAGACTTACAGGCAAGGTCGCGATCGTGACGGGGGCGGCGCAGGGGATCGGGGCGACATATGCCGCGGCGTTGGGCAAGGAGGGCGCGCGCGTCTGCGTGTCGGATGTGCTCGATACGGCGGTGTCGGTCGCGGCGGTGAAGGCGGCGGGCGGCGATGCTTTCGGCATCAAATGCGACGTGACGGATGCGGCCAGCGTGAAGGCGATGGTCGATGCGACGGTGGCCAAATGGGACCGCGTCGACATCCTCGTCAACAACGCCGGCCTGTTCGGCAATCTGTCGCTCAAACCGCTGACCGAGATCTCGTCGGCGGAGTTCGACAAGGTGTTGACGGTCAACGTGCGCGGCAGCTTCGAGTGCGTGAAAGCGGTGGTGCCGCAGATGCGCAGCCAAGGCTACGGCAAGATCATGAACGTTGCGTCGGGCACCGTGTTCAAGGGGCCGCCGATGCTGCTGCACTACGTGACGTCCAAGGGCGCCATCGTCGCGATGACACGCAGCCTCGCGCGCGAACTGGGTGACAGCGGCATTCGCGTAAACGCGATCGCGCCGGGGCTCGTGATGAGCGACAACGTCGTCGCCAATCCGGCCTGGAAGGGCGCGGTTGTCGACAACAACACCGCGAGCCGCTGCATCAAGCGCGAGGCCGAGCCCGACGACATGATCGGAACGCTGGTGTTCCTGTGCTCGCCGGACAGCGATTTCATCACCGGCCAGACCATCGTGGTGGATGGTGGCTCGGTGATGCATTGAAGGCGAAGGACTGAGCGACGGGTTATCGGTGTCAGACCCAGAGGGTCTGACACCGCCGCGTCATTCACATCAATGCGCGTGGGCGTCGTTCTTGTAGCTCGTCAGATTGATGAACTCGAGCACGGTGCCGTCGGGGTCGCGAAAATAGACACGGGGGCCGTTGACGACGCCGCCCTGGCGGTCTTCCTCGCCGATCACTTGCACGCCATGCTTCTTCAAGCGCTCGACGGCTGCGGCGAACTTGCCCTCCTCGATGGCGAAGGAGTGATGCACGCCTTCAGAGTCGTGCAGCACAGGGTTCACGGGGCGGTCCTGCTTGACGAGGATCAGGCAGACGCCGCCGGCATCGATGAACGACATGTGTCCCTTTGGAGTCGAGAACAAGTGTGTGCAGCCGACGACGTCGCAATAGAAGGCGCGGCTCTTGGGAACATCGGTCACGGGAATGCTGAAGTGGGCAATGCCCTTGATGTCCGACATCGGGTTTCTCCTCGTGTTCAGTGCGCGGTTGCAGGCGCTTCGAGCTGCCCTTACGATGAAGTCACAACGATAAAAGTGCAAGGGTGGACACCGTGGGCATGATCGCGAGAGCCGCAAATGCTGTGCTTGGGTTTGCCGGTGCATTTGCCTTGATCGGGCTAGCACCCGTTCGGGCCGAGACGGTCGAGGAGTTCTACAAGGGTAAGACGATCACGGCGGTGGTGCCGTTCGCGCCGGGTGGCGGCTACTCGATCTACACGCAGATCGCCTCGCGGCATCTGCCGCGGTTCGTGCCGGGCAATCCGACCGTTGTTGCCCAGCACATGCCGGGGGCCGGCGGCATTCTCGCCAGCAATCACATCTTCAACATCGCCAGGCGCGACGGCAGCGTGATGGCGATGGTGTCCGACAGCGTGGCGCTCGCCTCCGTGATCGACGCGGACAAGATCAAGTACAAGGTCAACGAATTCATCTGGATCGGCGCGATCGAGCGCGTGAACAACGTCATGGCCGTGCGTGCCGACACGGGCGTGAAGTCGTTCGAAGATCTGAAAGTTCGCGAGATCGCGCTGGGGGCATCGGGACCGGGATCGCCGACGTCGCTGCTGCCGTCGTTGTTGCGCTGGATGGCGCCGGTGAAGCTGAAGACGGTCGAGGGCTATCCCGGGATCAGCCAGATGTTCGCGGCGGTCGAACGCGGCGAGGTCGCGGGCATGACGGTGAGCTGGACGATCTTCAAGTCACTCAAGCCGGATTGGTTCAAGACTGGCATGATGGTGCCGGTGGTGCAGTTCGGCAGCGTGAAGGAGAAGGACCTGCAGGCAGTGCCTCTCGTCAACGACATCGCGCAGACGCCGGAGCAGAAGGCGGTCTCGCGCTTCATGGCGTCGAACGTGGATGTCGGGCGCTCGTTCATTCTGCCGCCACAGGTCCCGGCCGACCGCGTCGCCGCGCTGCGGGCGGCGTTCGACAAGATGGTCGCTGATGCAGCGTTCAAGCAGGAGATCGCGAAAGCCGGTTTCGATCTCAGTCCGGCGACGGGCGAACAGGTGCAGCAGGCGGTGGCGCTTGCCACGCGCATCGACGACAAGCTTGCGGAAACCATCAGGGGCATCGTTGCGGCCAAGTAGTGCGTAACTGGAACGTGAATCGAGCAAGGGAGTGTGTGGCGTGCAGGGCAGTACATCCATGACGACGCGATCTATGTTGAAGCGTACCGTTCGCTTGGCGGCTCTCGTCGGCGCGGTGGCATTCGCGTTGCCGGCGGCGGCGCAGGATTTCTACGCCGGCAAGACGATCAGTCTTGCGGTCGGCGCAGGCACGGGCGGCGGCTACGATCTATACGGGCGGGTGGTGGCCCGGCACATCGGTAAGTACATTCCGGGCAAGCCGGTCGTGATCGTGCAGAATATGCCGGGCGCGGGCAGCATGAAGGCGGTGGAGTACATCTTCACGCACGCCCCCAAGGACGGAACGGCGATGGCCATCGTGTTTCCTGGTGCGCTGATCGAGCCGCTGATCGCGGGGCGCGACAAGTTCCGGTTCGATCCGCCCAAGCTCGAGTACATCGGTAGCGCCAACAGCGGCGCACGGCTGTGCATCACGTTCCATACGTCCAAAGTAAAGACGTTCGAGGACGCGCAGCGGTACCCGTCGACGATGGGCGGAAGTGCGGTCGGTGATTCCACGACCGACTATGCGCTGATGCTGAATTCGCTGGCCGGCACGAAGTTCAAGGTGGTGCAGGGTTACAAGTCGACATCGGAGACCCTGCTCGCGGTAGAGCGCGGCGAGGTCGATGGACTATGCGGGCTCGACGCAAGCTCGTTCCAGGCGCAACGGCCGCAGTGGTATGGCACGAAGCTGTCGAACATGTTCCTGCAGGCGAGCCTGGAACCGAAGGAAGATCTGACCAAGCTCGGCGTGCCGCCGGTGTGGAACTTCGTGAAGGGAGACGCGCGCACGGCAGTCGAGCTGATCCTGTCGCAGCAGGAGTTCCATCGCCCGTTCATCGCGCCGCCGGGAACGGCGCCGGCGCAACTCGCGCAGTTGCGCAAGGCGTTCGAGGCGACGATGAAGGATGCGGAGTTTCTGGCCGAAGCGCAGAAGGCCAATCTCGATATCGCGCCGAAGTCGGCCGAGGTCGTCGCGAAGCTGATCGACAAGATGTATGCGTCGCCGGCCCATATCGTCGCGATGGTGACGAAGGCGTTGCGGTCGCAGCCATAGGTCGGGTTAGCAGCGCCCGCGCTGCGTAACCCGACGTAGTTGATAGCGAGAGGAAAGATGTCGGGTTACGCTCGGCATTTGGCCTTTCGCTCTGCGGCAAGCCGCAACGCGACGCCGAGCTAACCCGACCTACGGGAGAACCCATGCCCAAGATCGTCACGAACATCGCGACGGCTGATGCCACGAGCGTGACGGTTCGCGGCCGAGATCTCGTCAACGAGCTGATCGGCCGGCATACCTACACGGAGATGATCTATTTCCTGACCGTCGGACGAATGCCGGATGCTGGCGAGACGCGCGTGCTCGATTCCTGTCTCGTG
>CAMDMH010000159.1 GCA_945901835.1 Devosia equisanguinis
GAGAGAAAGCCCCTCGCGCTGTTTCTTGTTCTGTCTCGGTAAACGCCGAACGAGATCAGCCGAGACCGACGCGGCAACTGCCTCGATCCCACCAGCCATAGTCACGAATCTCCACCCGTTGATTCGGGAGGACTCTCTGAATCACACCAAGATTCCAGCGGTCAACGAAAAACGACGGAAAATTCTGATGCGTGGTGAGGGGCACAGTGGAATTACTTGTTGATATCCTTTAGATAAGGACCGCTGCCGGCAGTTTTCTCCCTCGATGGAGTAGCGACGGCTCGATTTCGGCGCCGCCATGGGGCAGCCCCGTTCAGTGGAGGAAATGCATGAACGTGAGAGAGTATCTCGGCCGCTCCATAGCTGCCACCGGTCTGGCGCTCGTGCTGGTTGCCGGCGCGGTGAGCGCCCAGCAGCCCGCCAAGGACTACGAGCCGCAGGTCGGCCAGTCCGGCAAGGATGTGATCTGGGTGCCGACGCAGCTCGCGATGGTCAATCGCATGCTCGACACGGCCAAGGTGACGAAGGACGACTATGTCATCGACCTGGGCTCCGGCGACGGGCGCACGGTGATCACCGCGGCCAAGCGCGGTGCGACGGCTCACGGCATCGAGTACAACCCCGACATGGTCGAGTTGTCCAAGAAGAACGCCGAGAAGGAAGGCATCTCCACCAAGGCGACATTTGCCAAGGCTGACATCTTCGAGAGCGACTTCTCGAAAGCGTCCGTGATCACGATGTTCCTGCTCACCGACATCAACTTCCGCCTGCGCCTGAAGATCCTCGACATGAAGCCGGGCACGCGCATCGTGTCCAACACGTTCGACATGGGCGACTGGGAAGCCGACGAGAAGTTCGAGGTGAAGGAGGGCTGCTCGTCCTACTGCCGCGGTTTCTACTGGATGGTTCCGGCCAAGGTCGAAGGCACTTGGAAGATGGGCGACAGCGAGATCGCGCTGAAGCAGACCTACCAGAACGTCTCGGGCACCGTGAAGAAGGGCAACGTGATCGCGCCGATCTCCAACGGCAAGCTGACCGGCGATAGCATCACCTTCACCGCGGGCGGCACGACGTACACGGGCAAGGTCTCCGGCAACAAGATCGAAGGCACCGCCGGCAGCGCCAAGTTCGAAGCGACCAAAAGCTGAAGCATTGGCGCTGACATAGACGGCTAGATGTCCACTACCACTTCACTGCGTCCCCGGACGAGCGATCCGACCCCAAGGTCGGAGCGTGAAGAGCCGGGGCCTTTACCGCTCTCAGAAGTGTAAAGATCCCGGATAGCCTCGCTGCATTCGGCTTCCGGGAACGCAAGACGATGTGTGTTCGCGCGCGATGTTTGCCGCAAATGGGGCTGATCGAGAGTTCTTCGTGGGACGGGAGGCAACTTCCGTCCCTTCTCATTTTCTCTTATGCCCACTTGGGCAAGACCGCGAACGAGGGGAGCTTGCCCCGGACACTGATCCGGGGGCGCGAGCGCCGTGACACGAAAGTTGAGACCTGACTTCAGGTCGAGCCTTTCGTCGAAAGGAGGCAACTCCCGTCCCGTCTCATTTTCGCTCTCCACCCCCTCCAGACTGAGCGAAGTTTGGACTGGCGCAATACCGCCCAAAGCCACAAGATCGGATCACCCCGCCCCCGCGCCTTCAGCAGGAGTTGCGCACATGGTCATGCGGAAGCGCACATCGCGCCGCAAAGCGCTTTCCCTGATCGCGGCAGGCTCGATTGCCGGCGCGCTGCCTCGCAGCCTCCCCGCCAGCGCCCAGGCACGGCGCGAGGTCGATCTCAATCTCGCGCTCGGCGTCGACGCGTCGGGCAGCGTCAACCAGATCCGTTTTGAATTGCAGAAGCGCGGCTATGTCGACGCCTTCCTCGATCCCCGTGTTCTCCAGGCGATCAAGTCCGGACCCGGCGGCGCGATCGGCGTCGCGATGTACCAATGGACCGGCCCGCGCCTGCAGGTCCCCGTCGTCGCCTGGACGTTCATCGACGACACCGCCTCGATCCGAGAGTTCGCGCTGAAGATCCAGAGGAGCGAGCGTCACTTGTTCGGCGGCGGCACCTCGATCAGTGGCGCGATCGACTACGGCGTGCAGGTGCTGGCGCAATCACCGTTCACCGGCGGCCGGCGCGTCATCGACATATCAGGCGACGGCGCCAACAATCGCGGCCGGCCCGCCACCACCGCCCGCGACGAAGCCGTGGAGCAAGGCATCAACATCAACGGCCTCCCAATTCTGGAGCTCGAGCCCGACCTCGACGTACACTTCAACAGCAACGTCATCGGCGGGCCCGGCGCTTTTTCGATCCCCGCCGAAACCTTCGAGGATTTCGGCAACGCCATCCGCCGCAAGCTCATCCAGGAGATCGCGAGTGTGCCGATAGGCGCAGAACCGCGACGTAACGGTTAGCATTGCACTTGCCTGAACTCGCACGATTGGTAGGACCGACGACGGTGACAGCAGCGTCGCCACTCTTGCATCTCGTGCTCGGCGATCATGCCGCGGCGGTTCTGCGGCTGGCGCTGAAGCACCACGCACTTCCCGGCGACATTCGATGTATCCCCGACGACCTCGGGCACGGCCCCTTGGACAACGGCATCGCCCGCGTGGCTTACATGAGGCGCCGCTTCGAAGGCGGCTTCGACTGGACGCACACCGCAACCGACGCATTCGACGCTTGGCGCACACTGGAACAGACCTTGCGCGCCTATCGAGCCGACCTCGTCGTCTGGCGCGGCTCCAACGTCTCAGAAACCATCCTGCTCATGATGGCCTGCTCGTGGCTCCGCGACGCGGATTGCCGGATATCCGTCGTAGAATTGCCCGACACACCGACGCTCCATACCCACGTCGGCACTCGTATGCCCGACGACCTCGCGGGGTACTTTCCGATCGCCCGCAGCTTGTCACCGACCGAACGCGCCGCCAACGCCGACGCCTTCGAAAAACTGAAAGCCGAACCCGATCACCGCCGCCAATGGAAGGACGGCCGCGTTGTCGCGGTGCCGATCTCGGCGTTCGATGACCTGCTGGTGCGCGCCTATTCGCAAGATTGGCAGAACGCTGCTCGCGTCGTCGGCCGAGCCATGGGCGAAGCCGACCCGCGCGACGCCCTCGCCGACGTATTCCTATCGAGCCGATTGCAAGCCTTGATCGCCGCCGGCCGGCTCGAACCCGACTCCCCACCACGGCTATTGCGAGACTACCGCATCCGCTTGACGGCATAGGGCGGATGAAACTTTGCCTTGATCCCCCATCTCCAACGCCGCCTCCGCCTTACTCCATCCGCACGTTCTTCGAAAAATCGTAACCCGCCGGCCGCTCGGCGATGAACGTCCACTGCGTCGCCGTCTGGCGATATCCTGGCGCCAGCACCCGCGCGAGAAACGCCTGCTGCGCGGCCCAAGCTGCCTCGGCTTCAGCCTTGCGATACCGCCCCGGCATCGTGTCGTTGAGCCAGCCGTGCGGTGCCTCCCCATAGACGTGGATCTCGTAGCTCTTGCCCGCATCCTCGAATGCGTTGCGGAACCGCCTGACATCATCGAGCGAAATGATGTGGTCGCGCGCACCGAACGCCCCGAACACCGGACAATTGACCTGTGCGATCACCTTGTCGAGCGGTTCGGGTTGCAGCTTCGACACCTCCCATTCGCGCTTCGAGGCAGCCCCATACCAGACGACCGCTGCGGCGATGTTCTCCTGCGCCGCGAACACCAGAGGATGCCGCCCGGTCTGGCAGTAGCCCGCCACCGCGACCCGCGTCAGATCCGCGTGGGGATGATCGGCCAGCATGGCCAGGATCTGGCGCAGATAGGAATTGGACTCCACATCGCCCAGGTCGTACCGGCTGTCCCCCTTGTTGAGCACCTCGCGATCGGGATGCTTGAAGAAGAAGTCCGGTGCGATCGTCAGGAACCCGTCCCGCGCGCACCGCATCGCCAGATCGCGGGTGTGCTGCACCAGGCCGTACCGCTCATGCATCAGCACCACGACCGGTAACCGCCCCTCGGCGTCCCGCGGGTGCGCGATGAACGCCGGCATGCTGCCCGGACAGATGATGTCCTCGACCTTCAAACCGTCCCTCGATCCACGCAGCATGAAACCCCCAGTGTATCCGAATTCGGCACGACCCACGAAATGATGACGATACGCTTACAACAGGGCCAAGGCGCGCGGAAGCTCCAACCGCATAACCTACGGGAATCCCTTGCGCACAGAGGGAAACCCGACGATATTCCCCACGATTCCGCTGCCCGGATTGCCTTGAACGGGTGCAGCCTTGCAAGAAAGTCGAGTGGACCGATCCGCATGGAGCGAGACAAAGAGCGCGAGATCCGGGACCAGCTCTCGATGCTGGGCCTGCAACACCGCGACCTCGACAATGAGATCGCAGCCCTGGAAGCCGCCGGCTCGGTGGATCAACTCCATATCACTCGCCTGAAACGCCGCAAATTGCAGCTCAAGGATCAGATCACGACCCTCGAGGATCAGCTCCTGCCCGACATCATCGCATGAGCACGCCCGCACCACAGCCCTTCGTCGGCATCATCATGGGCAGCCAGTCCGACTGGCCGACCATGAAGCACGCGGCCGATGTCCTCGCCGAACTGGGCGTGGCGTTCGAAGCACGCATCGTCTCTGCCCATCGTACGCCACAGCGCCTCTACGACTACGCGCACACAGCGAAGTCACGGGGCCTCAAGGTCATCATCGCCGGCGCCGGGGGCGCAGCCCACCTGCCGGGCATGGCCGCGTCGATGACCCCGCTTCCCGTTCTCGGCGTTCCCGTCGAAAGCCGCGCCTTGAAAGGCCAGGATAGCCTGCTGTCGATCGTGCAGATGCCGACCGGCATTCCGGTCGGGACGCTGGCGATCGGCTCTGCCGGTGCGACCAACGCGGGGCTTCTCGCAGCAGCGATCCTCGCGCTGTCAGACCCGTCATTGGCAACCCGCCTCGAAGCCCGTCGCGCCCGCCAGACTGCCGCCGTTGCCGAGATCCCGGTCGACGCACCCGACAAGGCCGGGGGCTGATCCATGCCGTCGATCAAAGCGCTCCAGCCGCTGCCCCCCGGCAGCACGATCGGAATCCTCGGCGGCGGCCAGCTCGGCCGCATGCTGTCGCTCGCCGCCGCCCGCCTCGGTTTCAGGACTCACATCTACTCCGACGATCCCGACAGCCCCGCTTTCGAGGTCACCTCCCGCTTCACACACGGCGGCTACGCCGACCTGCCGCACCTCGAAACGTTCGCCCAGCAGGTCGATGTCGTCACCTACGAGTTCGAGAACGTCCCCGTCGAAGCCGCCCGCCACATCGGCAAGCTCGTGCCCGTGCGTCCCGGCGCGAAGGCGCTCGAAGTCGCCCAGGACCGCCTCGTCGAAAAGGAGTTCGTGGCGGGCCTCGGCATCCCGGTCGCCCCGTTCGCCGCCATCAGCCATCGCCGCGACCTGATCGCAGCACTCGAGCGCTTCAACGCCCCCTCGATCCTCAAGACCCGCCGCCTCGGCTACGACGGCAAGGGCCAGTTGAGCCTCGCCCCCGCTTCCGACGCAGCAGCGGCCGTCGCAGCCCTCGGCCACCGCGCCGCTATCCTCGAGCAGCGCCTCGACTTCGTCTCCGAAACCTCCGTTATCGTCGCCCGCGCCGTCGACGGCACCTTCGCCACTTACGATTGCCCCGCCAACACCCACGCGGGCAGCATCCTCCGGCGCTCGATCGTTCCCTCCGGCCTGCCCACGCCAGCCGTCGCCGAAGCGCAACGCCTCGCCCACGCCATCGCCGACGCGCTCGACTACGTCGGCGTCCTCGCCGTCGAGATGTTCTATATGGGCCCGGCCGCCAAACCCGCCCTGGTCGTCAACGAGATCGCCCCGCGCGTCCACAATTCGGGCCACTGGACCATCGACGCCTGCGGCTGCAGCCAGTTCGAGAACCATATCCGCGCGGTGGCAGGTTGGCCGCTGGGCTCCCCCGCCCGCCATTCCGACGCCGAGATGCTGAACCTCATCGGGGACGAAGCCCACACCTGGGCCGATCTCGCAGCCGAACCCGGCATGTGCATCCACCTCTACGGCAAGCGCGAAGCCCGCGAGGGCCGCAAGATGGGCCACGCGACCCGGCTCAAGCCGCGAACGGGCGTATGATCCCGTCTTTGAAGCGCAAATCCGCCATTGCCCCGTGGACAATCCCCCTCTCCTGGCGTATTAACCGGCTATCCCATGATCCGGGCAACCTATCGTGCGCCACCTCGGCCGGTCGGCAGAGGCAGTGTTGCGTGATCCCGGGACTTCACCATCGGGCCTGAAAAGGCCTGAAACATCAACACACTGGAGGATGGACACCTAGTGCAGGTACTTGTCCGCGACAACAACGTCGATCAGGCGCTCCGCGCCCTCAAGAAGAAGATGCAGCGCGAAGGCATCTTCCGCGAGATGAAGCTCCGCAACTATTTCGAGAAGCCCTCCGAGAAGAAGGCGCGCGAGAAGGCCGAGGCGATCCGCCGGGCCCGTAAGCTCGCCCGCAAGAAGCTTCAGCGCGAAGGCCTCCTGCCGGGCAAGCCGGTCGTGAAGCCCGGCGCCGATGGCAAGCCCGGCACTGCCGCCGGTGGCCGTCCGCCCCGTCCGCCGCGTCCTTCGTTTTGATCTGACGCTGTGACATTTCGAAAGGCCGCCGGACCAACGTTCGGCGGCCTTTTCGCGTGGATCATTCGACCCCCACCACCCGCCCGGTTTCCCAGCCGATCAGCGCACGCTTGCGCGTCAGCCCCCAGTGATATCCGCCGAGATTCCCGTCGCTGCGCAGCACCCGGTGACACGGCACGACGAACGAGATCGGATTGCGCCCGACGGCAGACCCGACCGCTCGCGACGCCGTCGGCTGGCCCAGATGGCGCGCGATATCGGCATAGGAAACCGCACGCCCCATCGGGATCTTGAGCAGCGTCTCCCACACCCGCACCTCGAAGTCCGTGCCGATCAGAATGAGCCGCACGGGTTGCTC
>CAMDMH010000160.1 GCA_945901835.1 Devosia equisanguinis
CCAGTTCATGGACGACACGAGGCTGAAGGAAACGATCACGATCACCGGCGTCAACTGGAGTACGTGGCAGATCGAGACCCTGAAGATCGGGCTCAGCGATCCCGTGGAGTTCCGTCCCGGCTTCATGAACAAGCGGCTATACGCCGACACCTATCCGGTGATGTGGTTCGAGGCGATGTTCATCGTCTTCCTGGTTGCGACCTTGCTGCTCGTCTTGAGCCTCCCGGTCGCACGCGCCACCTGCCGATTCCGGCACTGGATGTTCAAGACGCCACTCGCAGCATTCGCGCCCCATTCCAATCGCCATGAGCCCGATTATCAGAGCTGGCCGCGCCTGATCATTTCAGGCGGATATGTGCTGTTCGTGCTGATCCTGATCGTCGTCGTTCCCGGCGCCTTGCTCGTCGTCGTGCTCAATGCTACCGGCCTTGGCGAGCAAATCTCCTTCGTCCACTGGATCGCTCGAAACCTGCCGAACGACCTCACGGTCGGCGCTGAGTGGGCGCGCAGCGGCGTGATCCTGTTCCTCATCCTGTTCCTGCTGTTCTCACACCTGATCCGCGACGGCGCCAGGCTCATACTCCACGTCGTCAATCACTTCACGCCACGCCGCCGCTCCAACGGCCAGAATGCCGGGCACGTCTACTTCCCCGTGCGCCAACGCATCGAACGCCGGTTCGAGGAAATGATCGAAGCGCTGCTGTTGAGGGGCGACAAGCCCAACCTACTGATCGTCGCGCACAGCCAGGGCAACATAATTACCCTCGACGCGCTTCGGCGCCGCGGGTGGATGGAGCGTCTACTGCCGCGGGTGAAAAGCCTGACCGTGATCACGTTCGGTTCACCCGTGACGCACGTCTACCAACGCTATTTCCCGCAGCTCTACAAACCGTTCGACAAGACCCCGTCATTGGTCAAGTTGAGCGAAGACGAGCGTGTGAGATGGTTCAACGTCTACCGTGTCGACGATTTCGTCGGCACACACATCGAGAACTCGATTCCGAACTTCCCCATCAATGTGCCTGCGCCGGCGGGGGGACACACGAGCTATTGGAAAGAGGATGTGATGAAGGAGTTGTTCAAGCACCCGGATATGCTGGACGTCCTCGCCGGCCGCGTCCGCCGATAGGCGTGCGCGACGCGAAGTGCACGCTCACCGCATCAACTCACGCATCGCCCGGTCGAGGCCGTCGAGGGTGAGGCCGTACATGCGGCCTTCCATCAGCTCGCTCATCATGCGGATCGACGGCGTCCACTCCCAATGCTCTTCCGGCACCGGATTGAGCCAGATCGCGCTCGGATAGACCTGCGTGATCCGCCGCATCCACAGCGCGCCGGGCTCCTCGTTCATGTGCTCGACCGAACCGCCCGCGACCGAGATCTCGTACGGGCTCATCGACGCGTCGCCGATGAAGATCACCTTGTAGTCGGCCGGATAGGTGTGCAGCACGTCCCACGTCTTCGTGCGGTCCACGTGGCGTCGGTGATTGTCGCGCCACACGCTCTCGTAGGGGCAGTTGTGGAAATAGAAATACTCGAGGTGCTTGAACTCCGTCCGCGCTGCCGAGAACAGTTCCTGCGCCAGCTTGATGTGCCAGTCCATCGAGCCGCCGACATCGAAGAACATCAGCACCTTCACCGCATTGCGCCGCTCCGGCCGCATGCGGATGTCGAGATAGCCCTTGTGTGCGGTGCCCTTGATCGTGCCATCGAGATCGAGTTCTTCGGCAGCCCCCTCGCGCGCGAACCGCCTGAGACGCCGCAGCGCCACCTTGATGTTGCGTGTGCCGATCTCGACGCTGTCGTCTAGATCCTTGAACTCGCGCTTGTCCCACACCTTGATCGCGCGGAAGTTGCGGTTCTTGTCCTGACCGATCCGCACGCCCGCAGGGTTGTAGCCATAGGCGCCGTAGGGGCTCTTGCCGCCCGTACCGATCCACTTGTTGCCGCCCTGGTGACGGCCCTTCTGCTCTTCGAGGCGCTTTTTCAGCTCCTCCATGATCTTGTCCCAGCCGCCGAGCTCGGCGATCTTCTGCTTGTCCTCGTCGGACAAGTTGAGCTCGGAAATGACTTGCAGCCACTCTTCCGGGATCTTCGCTTCCAGCGCCTCGCTCAAAAGCTCGAGGCCGCGGAAGACGTGGCCGAACACCTGATCGAACTTGTCGAGATGCCGCTCGTCCTTCACCAGGACGGTGCGCGCGAGGTAATAGAAGTCCTCCACGCGGCTCTCGGCCACGTCCGCCTGCAGCCCCTCCATCAGCGCAAGGTATTCCTTCACCGTCACCGGCACGCCGGCGGATTTCAGCTCATTGAAGAAGGTGATGAACATGGGCTATTTGGCATCCGCAGAGACGAACCGGCTGTCGCGCCGACGCTGGATCAGCACCTCAGCTGGAATGCCGAGTTCTTCGTGCAAGGCCTGGATCATCGGCAACGTGAGGTCGATTTCTCCCGAAAGGACTTGCGTAGCCCGGCCAACGCTACCGCCGATCATCTGCACGAGATCGTCCACCCGCAATCCCTGCTGCTCCATCCGGAACCGGATCGCGGCCGCCGGCGAAGGCAGATCCATCGGAAAGCGCTTATCCTCGTAGGCTTCTATCAAAGTCGCGAGCACGTCGAGTTCGTCGGCTTCGGGCGAATCATTTTCGACGTCCATCAACTCTGCGGCCCGCGCGAGCGCAGCCTCGTAGTCGGCGTTGGTCTTGATCGGGCGAAGCATATCAGATCTCCTGAGCATCGATGGCGTCATACTCGGCGTGCGTCCCGACAAATCGGATGTAGACGATGCCACGCTTGTAGTTGACCTTGACGACCAGCCTGTACTTGTTCCCGCAGATATTGAAGACGACACGGCTCGCTTTCAAGATGCTCGCAGAGCCGTACTTTGCTTTTACTCCCGCAGGATCGGCCCAATTCGAGCTTCGTACGTCATGATACCAGGCGTCGAGCTGCTCGGCACAAGCGGCAGCATCTTCCCGATCGTTCCCAGCCGCGAAGTCCTTGAGCGTTCTGCGCGAGATCACCCGCATTCAGCGCCCCACGCGACGGACACGAGAAACAGGCACACCGGCTGACTTCAGCTCGTTGAAGAAGGTGATGAACATGGGTGCGCGAATGCTCGACTATGTTTCGGTCAGTCAATTTATCAGGTCGCCCTCCCCCACGCCATGACTCGCATCTCGAATGAACAAGGGGCCGGACCATCAGGTCCAGCCCCTTCGAATTTCGCGGCAGATGATCCCGCCACCCGACCGGCACCTTCGCCGGTCGAGACCGCGACCGCGGTCCGCCGCCAGTGCGGCGTGACCACCTCATTGGCGCACTGCTGCGCCCATGAGGTGAAGCGATTAGAAGTCCATGCCGCCCATGCCACCCATTCCGCCCATACCACCCATGCCGCCGCCCATGCCGCCCGGCATGCCGCCGCCACCGTCCTTCGAGGGACGATCCGCGATCATGGCTTCGGTGGTGATCAGCAGGCCGGCGATCGAGGCCGCGTCCTGCAGTGCGCAGCGGACGACCTTGGTCGGATCGATCACGCCTTGAGCGACGAGATCGCCGTATTCGCCGGTCTGGGCATTGAAGCCGTAGGCGAACTTGTTGTTCTCGAGGATCTTGCCGACGATCACGGAACCGTCTTCACCGGCGTTGTTGAAGATCTGCCGGGCCGGCGACTGCAGCGCCTTGCGGATGATCTGGATGCCGATCTTCTGGTCCTCGTTCTCGGCGCGCATCTTGTCGAGCGCGGAGATGGCACGCAGCAGGGCGACACCGCCGCCCGGGACGATGCCCTCTTCGACGGCCGCGCGGGTCGCATGAAGCGCGTCGTCGACGCGATCCTTGCGCTCCTTGACTTCCATCTCGGTTGCGCCACCGACCTTGATGACGGCCACGCCGCCGGCGAGCTTCGCCAGACGCTCCTGTAGCTTCTCCTTGTCGTACTCGGAGGTCGAATTCTCGATCTCCGACTTGATCTGGCCGACGCGCGACTCGATGTCGACCTTCTTGCCGCCGCCGTTGACGATCGTCGTGTTGTCCTTGTCGATCGTGATCTTCTTGGCCTTGCCCAGCATGTTGAGCGCGACGTTTTCGAGCTTCATGCCGAGATCTTCGCTGATCACCGTGCCGCCGGTGAGGATCGCGATATCTTCGAGCATCGCCTTGCGGCGATCGCCGAAGCCCGGAGCCTTGACGGCCGCAACCTTCAGGCCACCGCGCAGCTTATTGACGACGAGCGTGGCGAGAGCCTCGCCCTCGACTTCTTCGGAGATGATCAACAGCGGGCGCGAGCCCTGCACAACCGCCTCAAGGATCGGCAGCAGCGGCTGCAACGACGTGATCTTCTTCTCGTGGATCAGGATATAGGGGTTCTCCATATCCACGATCATCTTGTCGGCGTTCGTGATGAAGTACGGCGAGATGTAGCCGCGGTCGAACTGCATGCCCTCGACGACGTCGAGTTCGGTCTCGAGGCTCTTGGCCTCTTCGACCGTGATGACACCCTCGTTGCCGACCTTCTTCATCGCTTCCGCGATGATCTTGCCGATCTCCTTGTCGCCGTTCGCCGAGATCGTGCCGACCTGGGCGATCTCCTCGTTCGAGGTGACCTTCTTCGACTGGGCCTTCAGCTCTACGACGATCGCGTTGACGGCCTTCTCGATGCCGCGCTTCAGGTCCATCGGGTTGGAACCGGCGGCTACCGACTTCGCGCCTTCGCGGACGATCGCCTGGGCGAGCACCGTCGCCGTGGTCGTGCCGTCACCGGCCTGATCGGCAGTCTTCGAGGCCACTTCGCGCAACATCTGCGCGCCCATGTTCTCGAACTTGTCCTCGAGTTCGATCTCCTTGGCGACGGTGACGCCGTCCGTGGTGACGCGCGGTGCGCCATAGCTCTTCTCGAGCACGACGTTGCGGCCCTTGGGGCCTAGTGTCACGCGAACCGCGTTGGCGAGAATGTCGACGCCGCGCAGCATTTTCTCGCGCGCGTCCTGCGAAAACCTTACGTCTTTAGCAGCCATGTGGATTGTATCCTTCAGAGTGGATGAACTTTGGGAGGCGAATGGCGAGTGGTAAGCGGCGAGTGGAAGGTCCATTCGCCATTGGCGACTGGCCATTCGCCTTTCTTTGACTTCACGCTGCGGCGCGAACCGAGACCTTGCCTTCGATGATGCCGAGAACGTCGCTCTCCTTCATGATCAGGAGATCCTGGCCGTCGATCTTGACCTCGGTGCCCGACCACTTGCCGAACAGAACCTTGTCGCCCTTCTTGACGTCGAGGGGGACGAGCTTGCCGCTCTGGTCGCGCGCGCCGGGGCCTGCTGCGATCACTTCGCCCTGGATCGGCTTTTCCTGCGCGGTCTGCGGAATGATGATCCCGCCTGCCGTCTTGGTCTCCTCCTCGACGCGCTTGACGACGATGCGGTCATGCAGAGGACGAAATTTCATGAGGTTGACCTTGTGGTGTCGAGTTGATTGTAAAAGCCGCGAAAGCCCGGCATCGATCAGACCGCAGGCACGCGGTTGGCTTTAGCATGCTGGCTGTCCTAGCAAGCGCCGCGCCACTCGCCCGGCAATACGCCAAGCCCAGACGCCACTCGCTACGGGCTATATGTTGCGCACTGTTAGCACTGTCAAGGCAAGAGTGCCAATCGCAGTGAACAGGAATGGCGCCGCTTCATCGGCAGACAATGCCAGCCGCTTCGGCAAACTGGGCCGGCTTGTGCGTCTCCGGCGTCCAACCAAACATTGGATACGCCGCCGAACGTGGCGCCGACGCGACTTCCCGCCCGTCCGAATTCTGCTAAACGGGACGCGCACGCTCCCCCAACATCCGCGCGCACAGCACCGCCGCCGACGGACGACGAGGTTTCCCACGACATGCAGACTTGGCAAGTGATCATCCTCGGCCTGATCGAGGGAGCGACCGAGTTCATTCCGGTCTCCTCGACGGGCCATGTCCTGCTGGCGGGGCACTTTCTCGGCTTCAACTCGCCCGGCAAGACATTCGAAGTGCTGATCCAGCTCGGCGCGATCCTGGCGATCCTGTCGGTCTATGCCTGGAAGATCCTGAGCCTGCTGATCGCGCTGCCCTCCGATCCGCGCACGCAGCGCTTCGTGGCGGGTATTCTGCTCGCGTTCCTTCCCGCCGCCGTCATCGGCGCGATCATGCACGGCATGATCAAAATGCTGTTCGAGGTGCCGATCGTAATCTGCATCGCGCTGATCCTGGGCGGCTTCGTGCTGCTCTGGGTCGACCGCATCAAGTTCACGCCGCGCTACCACGACGTCATGGATTTCCCGTTGAAGACGGCGTTCCTGATCGGCCTGTGCCAGTGCGTGGCCATGATTCCCGGCGTTTCCCGCTCGGGGTCGACGATCGTCGGCGCCATGCTGCTCGGTTCCGACAAGCGGTCGGCGGCAGAGTTCTCGTTCTTCCTGGCCATGCCGACGATGGCCGGCGCGTTCGCCTACGACCTCTACAAGAACTGGAAGACGCTCGACACCAGCGACGTCACGATGATCGCCCTCGGCTTCGTCGTAGCGTTCTTATCCGCCCTGGTCGTCGTGAAATTCCTGCTCGACTATGTCAGCCGCCACGGCTTCGCGCTGTTCGGCTGGTGGCGCATCATCGTCGGCGGCATCGGGCTCGGCGCGCTGCTGGTCGGCGCTTGATCCGAAACTCCGAAATCAGAAGTCGGAACAGTAGGCTCTTCACCCGACTTCCGACTTCTGAAAAAACTAATGCCGGACCCCGTAAGGGATCCGGCTCTGCTTGCTCCAAACCGCGAGAGCTGGAGCGAGTAAACTGTCGTCGACCGATCACTTCATCGGTGTGACTTGTGTGACGGGTTTCGGATGCCGGCCCCACTTGCACCTCGCCACGCGCACGACTGGGCCGGCGTTCGAAAGCCGCCAGGGAAGGAAGGCGCGGGATTGGGGCACCCGTCTCAGCGAGCGCTATGGGGATTTGGCTGTCGC
>CAMDMH010000161.1 GCA_945901835.1 Devosia equisanguinis
TCGACGCCGATGATCATGTCGGCGCCGGCGAGCTTGCAGCCCTGGATCACGTTGAGACCGATGCCGCCGAGACCGAAAACGATCGCGGTTTCGCCGGGCAGCATCTTCGCCGTGTTGATGACCGCGCCGACGCCTGTCGTCACGCCGCAGCCGATGTAGCAGATCTTGTCGAACGGCGCATCGTCGCGGACCTTGGCCAACGCGATCTCGGGCAGTACGGTGTGGTTCGCAAACGTCGAGCAGCCCATGTAATGGAACACAGGCTTGCCCTTGTAGGAGAAGCGCGAGGTGCCGTCGGGCATCAGGCCCTGCCCCTGCGTGCCGCGGATGGCCGTGCACAGGTTCGTCTTGCGCGACAGGCACGAGGGGCACTCGCGGCATTCGGGCGTGTAGAGCGGGATGACGTGGTCGCCCTTCTTCAGGCTCTTCACGCCAGGGCCGACATCGACGACGACGCCAGCGCCCTCGTGGCCCAGGATCGCGGGGAAGAGGCCTTCGGGATCCGCGCCCGACAGCGTGAACTCGTCGGTGTGGCAGATACCCGTCGCCTTGATCTCGACCAGCACTTCGCCCGCCTTCGGGCCTTCGAGGTCGACCTCGACGATCTCGAGTGGCTTGGCTTTCTCGAAGGCAACGGCGGCGCGGGTCTTCATCGGGCAGTCCTCGCGTGAATGTGATTGCGAATGCCGCGCAACATGCCGCCAAACCCTCGATTTGCCTAGCCGGGGAAAAGCTCGCGGTGGCAGTATGCCGCCGCTCAGAAATTCGAACAGCCCACGGAGTTCCCGATGGCCCAGCGCCCAATCGACCTGCACTACTGGCCGACGCCGAACGGCATCAAGATCACGATCATGCTCGAGGAATGCGGGCTCCCGTACGAGGTGCGCCCTGTGAACATCGCGAAAGGCGAGCAGTTCCGGCCGGAGTTCCTGGCGATCTCGCCCAACAACCGGATGCCCGCGATCGTCGATCCCGACGGGCCGGGCGGCCAGCCGATCTCGGTGTTCGAGTCGGGCGCCATCCTGCAGTATCTCGGCCGCAAGACGGGCAAGTTCTATCCTGCCGACGAGCGCGGCCGCGTCGAAGCGGAGCAGTGGCTGTTCTGGCAGATGGGCGGGCTCGGGCCGATGGCGGGGCAAGCGCATCACTTCCGCCAGTACGCGCCGGAGAAGGTGCCCTATGCGGTCGACCGCTACACCAAGGAGTGCAACCGCCTCTACGGCGTGATGAACCGGCGCCTCGCGGATCGCGAGTACCTCGCCGGGGCATACTCGATCGCGGATATGGCTAGCTTCCCGTGGGTCCGGCCGCACCAGAACCAGGGCCAGGATCTCGCGGAGTTCCCCAACCTCAATGCGTGGTTCAGGCGCATGGCATCGCGGCCGGCCGTGGCGAAGGCGGTGCTCGTGGGCGCGGACCTGCGCAAGAACTATGATCTCGCCAACGACAAGGAAGCCCAGAAAGTGATGTTCGGACAGACGGCGAGGAAGTAGGCCGTCAGCGGTTTTTCTTTGTGGTAGGCGCGTTTTTCGATCGGGCGCCGAGGCGGGCCGGCGAAACCGAAAGGGGAATGCCGCGTGCGGCGGCTTCCATGGTGGGCGAAGGTCGTCCGCCGCGGCGGTTCAAGACTGCGACCATCGGGGGCGGCTTGCCGGCCTGTGCGGCCGGAACCGGTTGCGGGGCGGCCGACGCCGAAGTGACTTTGACCTGTTGTCTAGATGCCTTCACGCTATGGAGCGAAAGCCAGCGCTTGCAACTCGGCAGTCTCAGATTGCAGCGCACGGCAAGGCCCGGCGGGAGGTTGCGCTTGGGTAGCGCGCTGCCGGGGGGAACGTCGACGCCCTGAGACGTGGTGACGGGCTGGGAAACCTCACGCGCGGCGCGCTGAGCGAGGCCCCGCGCCGTCAGCCAGGACATGAACGGATTGGCGACCAGAACGGCCGGGGAAAGAACCGCCGACAGTGGCTGATCCGGGTGGGCCTTGAGAACCTTCGCTGCGCCGTTCGGCCCCAGCAGATAAGCGAGCCGCAGGTTGGGATAGCTCGAAGCGACGCCGAGGCTCTGCAGCACGGCTGCGTTCTCGCGGGTGTAGGCCTCGGCGGCCTTGCGGGCGAAGGCCATGTCGGTGCGCAGAGCCAGGATCTGCGGCGTCGTCATCCCCGCTGTCTCGGCCGCGAAATTTCGCCGGGCGAGACTCAAGAACGTGCTCTCGATGAACTGGAACGGGCCGACCGCCGTCGAGCGGGGGTTGCGGGCTTCGAGGCGGCCGCCGGATTCCGCCATCATCAGGCGATCGAGGAACGCCTCCATCGTCATAGGTGGGCCTTCGGGCTCCGCAGCGGCCACGGGCGCATTCCCGGCGGCGGCTAGGGTGGTGGTGGCAGCGGCGGCGGTTGCGGTGGTGGTCGCCGCGGCAACTGGGGCCCGTTTCACTTTTGGCGCCGACACAGGTTGCAGGTGCATGAGCCGTGGCTTGGGCTTGCCGGCTTTTCCCTGGCGGGACTGGGCGGCAGACGCGTGCGCTCCCCCGAAGATGAGGCAAACACACGCCGCAGCAAGCCAGACGTGGCCCTGCCCGGCGGAGGCAGATGCGGATGATCGGGCTGAGGTCACGGCGGCTGCCTTGCTTGCTGCGCTCACTCGCGTGGGGCGGGTACGGAGCGATCGAACCCTAGGGAAGTCCGATCATGCCAGGACCGAGGGGCCGGTGCGAGCGCTTCGCGGCGACGATAGGCGAGCGACATTGCAGGCTGGTTACCGCGGCCCGTGTCGTCGGCAATCGTCTCCTGCGCCGGCGAGAGCTGGATCCGATCATATTCGATCGCCAGTGGCGATCGGTTGATGGGCTAAAACTGATCTAATCTCATGATTTTAGATCATCTTTATCCGACCAACGAATCGCAAAGGCGATTCCGTCTGGTCGGATGATGCTCTAGTTCAGGTCGCATTCATCGCCATTGGACTAACCCATCCATGCTGTCCGCGTGATGTGGCAGCTTCAACATTCAACTGCCGTCGGCCTATTGCTTCGGCTCATCCGCGTGCGCGCCCTGTGTCCTACGGTCGAACATTCCGTATCGGGATCGCTACCGTCGTAGCGGTCGCCGGAATTGCCGGGTTGGACCCGACGACGACCTGTGCGTCGGCGCAATCCCCGTCGTGCAGAAGCGCGTGCCTCACGAACTACAATCAGTGCCGTTTGATGACGAAGGGCTCATCGACGTGTGACGCGCAGTATCAGGTGTGTCTGCAAGGTTGCATCGCGGGCCGGTAAACCGAAGGCCGCTGAAGTGCCCGGGCCAACCCGAAGCCACCGGGATCACGCGCTGCGGCCGATCGCCGGATCGGAAAGCTCGCCGGCCAGCACTTCTGCGACATGGCGGACCTCGATGCTGGAGCCCTCGCGCGCCAGTTTGCCGGCGATGTTCATGAGGCAGCCCAGATCGCCCGCGAGCAGGACGTCGGGATGGGCCCTCGCCGCGTTGCTCGATTTCTTGTCGACCATGGCGTTGGAGATATCGGGGTACTTGATCGAGAACGTGCCGCCGAAGCCGCAGCAGACCTCGCAGTCCGGCATCTCCACCACCTGCAGCCCCGAGACCTTCGCCAGCAGCGCGCGCGGCTGGCGCTTCACGTGAAGTTCACGCAGGCCCGAGCAACTGTCGTGATAGGTCGCCTTGGCTGCGAGCGTGCCGGGCACGCTGCTCATGCGGCGGACATCGACGAGGAAGGCCGTCAACTCGTGCACGCGTTCTGCGAGTTCGACGGCTCGGCCCCACCACGCGGCGTCGTCCTTCAACAGATCGGGATAATGCAGCTTGAGCATGCCGGCGCACGAGCCGGACGGCGCGACCACATAGTCGAAGCCTTCGAATGCGGCGATGGTCTGGCGCGCCAGGGCTGCAGCATCGGACTTCGCGCCGGAATTGTATGCGGGCTGGCCGCAGCAGGTCTGTGCCACCGGCACGGTGACGTCACAGCCGGCAGCTTCCAGCAATTTCACGGCAGCGAAGCCGACACTGGGCCGGAGAAGATCGACGAGGCATGTGACGAACAAGCCCACGTGCGGGCGCTGCGACGATGGATCGGCGGTCATGACGCCCTCCCGTGTTGGACCCGCCAAACTGGCGAGGCCCGCGGGACCATCCGAAGCGATGATCCCGGCGAGCCCCGGCGACACGGTATCAGCGCTACTTCGCGCTCTTCAGATAGGCAATGAGATCCTTGCGGTCGGCCTCGTCCTTGAGACCGGCGTAGGCCATCTTGGTGCCGGGCATGAACTGGAGCGGATTCTCGAGGTAGATCATCAGCTGGGCGTCATCCCAGACCAGGCCCTTCGCGCCGGCGGTCTTGTTGGCTTCGGAGTAGTTGAAGCCTTCAACCGTACCGGCCTTGCGACCGACGATACCATTGAGCTGCGGGCCAACGAGATTCTTGGCGGTCACCCCGACCTGGTGGCACGCCCTGCACTGCCGGAAAAGGCTCTGGCCGTTCTCCACGTCCTGCGCCGAGACGATCGTGGAATTGAGGCCAAGGGTCGCCAAGGCGACTGCTGCCAACCTTGCGGTTCTCATGTTCGATTGCTCCGTGTCCGATGCGTCTGCATCATGCGCTGAGAAGATCTTGCGACGCTCTTATATGGTGTTCGAGGGCAGTCGCGGCACGCGACAAAAGCTCCTCCCGGCAAATCTTCTCAAGTTCGCCGGGAGCAAGTATCGGAAGCAACCCGAATGCCGGTACAAATGCCTGCTCAGATGTTGGCGGCGGCGCCATTGGGGCGGCGCGTCGGCTTGGCCGGAGCAGTGCCCTTCGCGGCGCGCCCCTTCGCTGCGGGCTCGGTCTTGGGGAGAGCCGGCAGTTCCCTGGCCCACTGGTCATCGGCAAAGAGGCCAGCCAGGAAATCGATGAAGACGTTGACCTTCTCAGGCAGGTAATCGCGGCAGGGATAGACGGCGTAGATTGCCATGTTCGAGGTGCCGCGATACTGGGGAAGGATGATCTTCAGGTCACCGGAGGCAAGTTGCGGTGCGATATCCCACGTCGGGCGCAGGCCGATACCGAGACCGCAGATCAACGCCTCGCGGACGAACTCGGCGGAGTTGGTGCGGATGTTGCCCTCGACCTTGACCTGCTCAAGCCCCTCGGGGCCGTCGAGCCGCCAATGGTCCTGCGCGCGCGCCGACAGGCAGTTCAGCAATTCCAGCTCAGCCACCGACTTCGGCTCGCCGACGCTCTCGAGGTATTTGGGCGACGCCACGAGCACGCGGGTGTCGGGCGCCAGCTTGCGAGCGACCAGCGAGGAATCCTGCAGCTCGCCGATGCGGATCGCGAGGTCGAAACCGTCGCGGATGATGTCCTCGAAGTGGTCGGTCAGGTGCAGGTCCAGCTTCACCTCCGGGAACCGCTCCAGGAACTCGCCCAGACGCGGCGCGATGTGAAGCCGGCTGAAGGAGGTGGGGGCCGTCACTTTCAGTGTGCCGCGCGGCTTCGTATTGCGGCGGGAGACGAAGTCGTCGGCCTCCTCGCACAGGCTCAGGATATCGACGACGCGGCGGAAATAGCCTTCGCCGGTCTCGGTCAGCGTGAGTTGCCGCGTGGTGCGGTGGAACAGGCGCGCGCCGAGCTTTTCCTCGAGCAGGCTGATGCGCTTCGAGATCACCGCGGGGGAGATTCCCATCTCACGGCCGGCAGCGGACATGTTGCCGGTACGCGCGACGCGGGAGAAGATATCGAGATCGCTAATGGCGGTCATGGGGTCGGCTCCAAATACGCGCTGAAGTGTGAGAGGTCCTTCGCCGTTCTGTTAATGGCGTCCTTGCACGACTAAAGTGCGTCAGTCTTCAATTAGGTTGTTATAACTCATATTCCAAATTTTTGAAGACCAAATATTTATATGAATCATCCCCTTACCGCGTCCCCCGTCAGGATCGTGAGCCAGCCTGCCGCTTCGCTGTTGAAACCGCACTCCGCGCGCCAACAATGCACCAACGCCGCTGAGGCGTTCGAGTTCGACTTTCGTTCAACAAATTCGGCGGTCTGGCAGCCGCAATCCCCGGTGTAGGGCGTCAGGCGGCGGGCTCGCCCCGACCATGCGGCCGATCGAGCCAGGACGTGTCGGGGCCGGCGGGCACAATGTTGGACGGATTGAGGTGTGGCATCGACTGGTAATAGCCGGACTTCATGGTCGCGAGGTTGCAGGTCTCGCGGATCCCGGGCCACTGGAAGAGTTCGCGGGTGTAGGCGGAGAGGTTCGCGTAGTCCTGCACGCGGCGGATGTTGCACTTGAAGTGGCTGTAGTAGACGAGGTCGAAGCGGATCAAAGTCGGAAAAGCGCGCCAGTCGGCTTCGGTGATGCGGCCGCCCGTGAGGTAGCGGCGGGTGGCGAGGCGTTGCTCCATCCAATCGAGACCGCGGAACACCTTGGCGACGGCGTCGTCGTAGGCTTCCTGCGTCTTGGCGAAGCCGGCACGATAGACGCCGTTGTTGACGTGCTCGTAGACGAAGGCGTTGACCTCGTCGATCTCGGGCAGAAGCTCGGCCGGACAGTAGTCGCCCGCCTTGATGCCGAGTTGGGCGCCGAGGCCGTCGAAGGCGCGGTTTAGCATCCGGATGATCTCGGAGGATTCGTTGTTGACGATGGTGCGGCGCTGGCGGTCCCACAGCGTCGGCACGGTCACCTTGCCGGTGTAATGCGGATCGGCCGAGGTGTAGACCTGATGCAGCCGGAAGATGCCGTCGGCGCGCGGCTGCATCTCGTCGAGACCGGTGGTGTAGCTCCAGCCTTCGGCCTTCGGCGCATCGGCGAGAGAGATGGAGATGAGGCCGTCGAGACCCTTTAGGCTGCGGAAGATCGCTGTGCGGTGCGCCCACGGGCAGGTAGAAGCGATGACCAGGTGGTAGCGACCGGCTTGCGCGGGACAGCCGCCCTCGCCGGTGGGGCCGGG